>JBEBHW010000781.1:0-2079 GCA_040081145.1 Burkholderiaceae bacterium | reverse complement strand
GACAGGACCAGGTCGGTGCGAATCGCCCCCCTGATCTTTTGCGCCTCGAACGTGACCAGGTCCACTGCCGGATCGCCCAGCGCCTGCAGCAGCTGCCGGCGCTCCTCGGCGTCATTCGCAGCCGGGTGCAGCCAGCGATGCGCGAGTTTCTCGACGCCTTCGAAGCACAAGAACAGACCGCCGAGCATCAGCAAGGGGTTCACCGCCCAGGGCGCAAAGCTGCTGATGGCGAGCGCCCCGGGAACCAGAATGAGCTTGTTGAGGGCACTGCCCTTGGCCACAGCCCACACCACCGGGAGCTCGCGGTCGGCGCTGACCCCCGCCACTTGCTGCGCGTTCAGAGCCAGATCGTCGCCCAGCACGCCGGCGGTCTTTTGCGCGGCGACCTTGGTCAACAGCGCGACGTCGTCGAGCAGCGTCGCGATGTCGTCGATCAATGCAAACAGGCTTGCGCTGGCCATGGGCGGATCGGGTGAAGAAGGTCGCGGCGATCGTATGCGCAGGCTGCCGAGTTACTGCGCAATCTGCTGCCAGATTTTTTCGAGCCGTTTCACGCTGACCGGCTGGGGAGTCCGCAACTCCTGGGCAAACAGGCTCACGCGCAGTTCCTCCAGCAGCCAACGATATTCGTCGAGCCGCGCGTCGGGCTTGCCCTTGCGCTGAGCGAGCAGGCGCACGCAAGCACTTTCGAGGGGCAGCACCTGCGCCATGCAACGCGCGTCACGCTCCGGGTCGGCGCGCAGCTTGTCCAGCCGCATGACGATGGCCTTCAAGTAGCGCGGCAGGGAAGCGAGTTGCACCCAGGGCGTGTTCGCGACGAAGCGTTTGGGCACGAGACGCGCCAATTGCGCCGCAATGTCGTCCGCCGCGCCTTTGCTCGGCCGTGCGTCGCGCAATTTGCGCGTCGCACCGGCGTACTCGGCCAACACCGCAGCGCAGGCGCGCGCCACTTCGCCGGCGATCAGGTTCAGGCGTGACCGCCCTTCTTCGAGCCTGCGCGTGAATTCCAGCCCGTCGGTGGGCCAGGGCTCGCCGAGAAAGGCTCGGTCGAGCGCCGCCTGGACGATTTGCTCACGAAGCTCTTCGCTGCTACCGAGTCCCATGTACGCGGCCGACATGCGCTGCAAGTCGGGGATGTTCTTCGCCAGGTATTTCAACGCATCGCTGAGTTGCAACATGACCAGGCGGCGCAGGCCCGCACGATGCTGGTTCGCCGCAGCGTCGGGTTCGTCGAACACCTCGATTTCGACGTGCGTCGCCTTGTCGATCAACGCCGGGAAGCCGATCAGGACCTGCTCCGCACGGCGAACTTCCAGCAACTCCGGCAAGGCGCCAAAACTCCAGTCGACGTAGCGTGCCGCCGCCGCTTGATCGGGCAACGCGACAGCGTTGCGCTGTGGCGTGGACATGGACTTGGACTTGGGCGTGAGCGTGGATACACCCGCCGATGCCTTGCGCTCGCCCGGAAGGGCCGCGGCAGGCACGGACGCCGCGGGCGCTTTGAGCACCGCCAACGCTTGAAACGCCGAACGCGCCTGGCCCCCCAGTTCGGCCTTCAGCCCTGAAAGGTTGCGCCCCGCGCCGAGCTGGCGGCCGTGCTCGTCGCAGACCCGAAAATTCATCGTCAAGTGCGCGGGCAGCTGTTCGAGTTTGAAGTCGGCGCGCCGCACCTCCAGCTGGGTCCGCGCGCGAATGTCGGCAACGAGCACGTCGAGCAGATTGCGGTGCGCAAACTCGGCCTTGGCACAAAAGTCGGCGACGGTTTCGGCCAGAGGCATCAGGCGCGAACGCGCGCGCTGCGGCAAGGTCTTGAGCAGAGCCTGCACCTTGTCAGCGAGCATGCCGGGCACGAGCCATTCGCAGCGCTCTTCGCTGACCTGGTTCAGGCCGTAAATCGGCAGCGCCACCGTCAATCCATCGGCGGCGTCGCCAGGGTCGTGCAAGTAGCTGGCGACGCAATCCACGCCGCCCAGGCGCAGCGTGCGTGGGTAGGCGGCGCTCGTGATGCCTGCAGCCTCGTGACGCATCAACTCGTCGCGCGTGAGCTGCAGCAGCGATGGGTTGGCTTTCGATTCCTGC
>JBEBHW010000088.1:0-9487 GCA_040081145.1 Burkholderiaceae bacterium | reverse complement strand
ATCTTCACCGGTGCGCTGGCCAGCGAGCACGGCAACCGGGCAGCGCGCCTGCAACGCGGCGCGCATCGGGCCGTCTCCCACGAGCACGAGCCTGGCGCGAACGCCGCTGGCTTGCACGGCCTCGAACGACCGAACGACCAAGTCCAAGTTTTTTTCCGGCGCGAGCCGTCCCACACAAGCAATCACCAGATCGCCGGGCTCCGCTCCCCATTGGCTGCGCAGCAATGGATTGCGCTGCAGGGAGTCGAATTGTCGCGTGTCCACGCCGCGTGCCACGACCGACAAATTGCGGAACCCGCTCGACTCGAGATTGCGCCGCAGGGCGTCGGTGGGCACCATCGTGCGGTGCGTGCGATTGTGAAACTTGCGCAGGTACGCCATGATGGGCTTGCGCAGCCACCCGATGCCGTAGTGGCTGCTGTAGGCGTGGAAGTTGGTCCGAAAGTCTGAACTCACCGGCAGCTTCAGGTGCAGCGCCGCCTGCAACGCCGACCAGCCGAGCGGTCCCTCTGTCGCGATGTGAACCACGTCAGGGCGCCGCAGGGCCCAGAGCCGCACGAGCTCGCGCTTGCACGGGATGCCCATGCGCAGATCGGCATAGCGCGGGATCGGAAGTCCGCGCGTCAAGACCTCGTGGAATCGTGGTTCACTTCCGGCCGCGTCGTCGCCATCGCGCCGGGGGCGGATCAGTTGCAGATCGTGGTTGCGCCGCCGCATGCCTTCGACAATGGCGCGGATCGTCAGCGCGACGCCGTTCACTTCGGGAGGGTAGGTCTCCGTCACGATCGCCGTGCGCAGCGAGAGTCGGACCGGCGGGTGGTGGACCATGGTGAAGCCGTCCAGCGTTTGCATGGCGCGCATCGTGCACGCCGATTGCAACAGTTCGATGACAACTGCGTGGTCGAGTGGACCGCCGCCGCAATCCGAGCGGCAGGGTTGTCACGCGGCTTTCACGCGGCGCTGTCACGATCGGCTCACGCACGCCGGCTTCAGGGTGCGCATTTGCAACCCTAACCGAGGTGTGCCGTGAATCAATTCCTGCAAACGCTCGCTGTCCAGCGCTGGGATGACCATCGCTTGTATCACCACAGCCGCATCAATCAGAGCCTGCATCTGCTCAGTGCCATCAGCTTCGTCGTCGCCTACGGATTGTTGTTCGTCGATCCGGCGTTGTCGGCGATCCTCGCCTGGTGCGTGTCGATGACGAGCCGCCAGGCCGGCCACTTCTTCTTCGAGCCGCGCGGCTACGACGAGGTGAACCAGCTCACCGACGCGACCAAGGAGGAGATCAAGGTCGGCTACAACATCCATCGCAAGATCGTGCTGCTGGGCGTCTGGGTGCTGATTCCCGCAGTGCTCTGGTTCGCGCCGTCGGCGTTCGGCGGGCTCGAGCCCGCATCCTCGCTCAGTGGCTTTGTGCACGACGTCGGCATCGCCTGGCTCGCGCTCGGCGTCGGCGGCTTGTTGTTCCGCGTCGTGCAGCTGTGGATTCAGCAAGACCTGATGACCGGGCTGGTGTGGGCGACCAAAATCCTCACCGACCCGTTCCACGACATCATGCTCTACCACCGCGCGCCGCTGCACCTGCTGCGCGGCGAGTTGATCGACCCGATGTCCCACGTGCGGCCGCACTGAGCGCGCCAGCCGGCGCCGCGGCGAAAATCCGATTCCTTCAGAACCGATGGCGCAGCATCTCTTGCAGGATGCTGCGCCGGATACCGCGATTCGTCTGCGCCGGGGCACTCCACCACCAGCCGTCGGCCTGCATCGCAAGGCACGCTGCGACAAAGCGTTCCTGCACCTCGGCGAACTCGGCCTCACCGTAGTTCAGGCTGAAGATCAGCCGGCCGGTGCCCACCCAACTCAAGGCCAGGCCATGCGCACGCAGGTAGAACTGCAGCATCCAGTTGTAGCGCGACGGATTCGTGTAGAGCACGGTCCAGATCGACGACAGGTTGGCCACCTGCACGGGCAGCCGCGCGTCGCGCAGCGCCTGGTTGAAGGCTTCAGTGCGCCGATTCCAGCGCTCGTCGAGCCCGGCGTAAAGCGCCTTGATCTCGGGCCGCTCGAGCCGGCCGAGAAACGCGTTCATCGCGCCCATCACATAAGGGTGCGAGTTGAAGGTGCCGCGGGCGAAGCAGATGTCTGCGGGCCGATCCTCGCGAAAGCGCTTCATCAGGGCGTGCTTGCCGCACACCACGCCCACCGGCAGGCCGCCGCCGAGCGTCTTGCCGTAGGTCACCATGTCGGCGCGAACGCCAAAGTACTCTTGTGCGCCGCCGGGGGCGAGACGGAAGCCGACGAAGATCTCGTCGAAGATCAGCACGATGCCGCGTGCCGTGCAGACTTCGCGCAGTTGTTTGAGCCAGGCCGTGTACGCGGCGCGGTCGAACGCGGCGCGCCGGCCGCTGTCGACCAGCGACGAGTCGCCGGGCGCGCCGCTGTTGGGGTGCAGCGCCTGCAGCGGATTGACGAGCACGCAGGCGATGTCGCTGCGGCTGCGCAGGACACGCAGGGTCTTGTCGTCCATTTCCTTGAGGGTGTAGGTCTCGCGCGGCGGCAGCGGGTTGCCCGGGCCGGGCTGCACGTCTTCCCACCAGCCGTGATAGGCGCCGCAGAAGCGCACCAGGTGGCTGCGCTTGGTGTGATAGCGCGCCAGGCGCACCGCCTGCATCACGGCCTCGGTGCCCGACATGTGGAACGACACCTCGTCCAGCCCCGAAATCGCCTTGAGCCGGCTCACGTTCTCGAGCACGCACGGATGGTATGCGCCGAGCACCGGGCCGAGATCGGCGACTTTTGCGGCGCCCTCGGCGATGCACTCCTTGTAGAAGTCGTAGCCGAACACGTTCACGCCGTACGAGCCCGTCAGGTCGTAGGAGACGTTGTCGTCAAGGTCGGTCACGGTCACGCCCGACGACGCGCGCAGGAAGCTGCCGGTCTTCAGGTGCTCGCGCAGGTAGGGGCTGTACTGGAACGGCACGCGGTAGCTGCCGGTGAATTGGAGGTCGGCGATGCCTTCACGCGCCGCTGCCGTCACCTCGGCGCTGCGCGGATAGTGCGCGGCGCAGTGGGCAGCGAGGCGCGCAAAGCCGATGCGGCGCTGTTCGACGACCTCGGGCGGAGCAGCGTCGGACCCGAAAAATCGTGCTTCGTCGTATGCGTAGCCCGGAATCAGCCCGGCGATCCGCTTCGCGATTCGCGAATGCCCGGCCAGCGACCGGTGCTTGGCCTGGGAGAGTTCGAGCCGACGCTTGGCGCGGGGCAGCGTCCAGGCGAGGGCGCCGAGCGCGAGGGCGGAAAGTGCAAGGGTTTCGTCCATGGTGGCCCACAGTAGTGTGGCCAGGGTTTAACAGTCTCAATTGACAGGCTTATGAAAATCGGAAATCTGCGCAATCTCTTTCTGCAGGAAGACCTGAATTTCCTGCTCACCAACCGCATCCCGCGCAGCCTGCTCACGCGCTTCATGGGCTGGTTCAGCCAGATCCGACACCCGCTCGTGTGCCGCGCCTCGATCGCGGTGTGGCGGCTGTTCACCGAGCTGGACCTGAGCGATGCGCGCGAGCAGCGTTTCGCCAGCCTGCACGAGTGCTTCACGCGCGAACTGAAGGCGGGCGCGCGCACGGTGGACCCCGACCCGGCGGTGCTGGCGAGCCCGTGCGACGCGATCGTCGGCGCCTGTGGCGAAGTGGTTGCCGGCCAGGTGTTCCAGGCCAAGGGATTTCCGTACGAACTGCGCGAGCTGTTCGGACCGACGCAGGACATCACGCCGTTTGCCGACGGCGTCTACGTCACGCTGCGTCTCACGTCCGCCATGTACCACCGCTTCCACGCGCCGCACGCCTGCGTCGTCGAGCACCTCAGCTACCTCAGCGGCGACACCTGGAACGTGAATCCGATCGCGCTGGCGCGCGTCGAGCGGCTGTTCTGCCGCAACGAGCGCGCCGTGCTGCGCGCCAGGCTCACGGTGGGCAGGCATCCGATTGCGCTGATTCCGGTCGCGGCAATTCTGGTGGCGAGCATCCGGCTGCACTTCCTCGACGTGCTGCTGCACCTGCGCTACAGCGGCCCGCACGAAATTCCTTGCCGCCAGGCCTTTGGCAAAGGCGAAGAGATCGGCTGGTTCCAGCACGGCTCGACGATCATCGTGTTTGCGCCGCGCGGCTTCCAACTGTGCGACGGCATCGCCACAGGCTCCAAGATCCGCATGGGCAGCGCGTTGTTGCATCTCCCGGATTGATCAAGTGGACTCCGCGCCCGCCATCACGTTGTCACCGTCGAGGCTGGACCACGAACGCGCCGTGTTCTTCAGCACGCCCTATTCAATGGGCAAGCGGCGCCTGCGCCAGGAAGTTCAATCGACGCCGTGGCGCGTCCGGCGCTGTCGGCGTCGCCGCGAGGTCACGCGTGGACCAGTCGACGATCTCGAGGTGCCCATCGCGGTGCTCGACCAGAGCGGTCAGGCTCTCGACCCAGTCACCGTCATTGCAGTAAAGCACGCCGTCGATGGTGCGCATTTCGGCATGATGGATGTGCCCGCAGACCACGCCGTCGACGCCGCGCCGGCGCGCCTCCCGCGCAACCGCGCCTTCGAAGTCGCCGACGTAGCTGACGGCGCGCTTGACCTTCAGCTTCAGATACTTCGACAGGCTCCAGTAGGGCATCCCCATGCGAGCGCGAAGGTTGTTGAAGTGGCGATTCAACTTCAGCGTGAACTCGTAGAGTGAATCGCCCACATGAGCCAGCCATACCGCACGCTGAATCACGGCATCGAACAGGTCACCGTGCGTAATCCACAGGCGCCGGCCGTCGACGGTTGTGTGAATCCAGTCCTCGGCAACTTCGATGCCCCCGAAGTGGTGCTCGACATAGCGACGCGCGAATTGATCGTGATTGCCCGGAATGAAGATGACACGCGTGCCCTTGCGCGCCTTGCGCAGCAGCTTCTGGATGACATCGTTGTGCGCCTGCGGCCAGAACCACGAGCGCCTGAGCTGCCAGCCATCGATGATGTCGCCAACCAGGAACAGGTAGTCGCTGTCGTAGTGCCGCAGGAAATCGAGCAGGTCGGCGGCACGGCAGCCGGGTGTTCCCAGATGCAGGTCGGAGATCCAGACGCTGCGAACCCGCATCGAAGCCCCGTCGCGCGGTTGACTCGATAGGGAGGAAGGGTCACCAGCACCGTCGAGGTCACGCTTCATGGTCCGCGATGGTGCCCGCATCACATGACCGCGCCGTGACCGTGGGGGAACACCAACTCATCCGATGCGCTGGCACAACACGTCGGGTGCGGGAGCGGAAGCGGGTGACGCGGATCTCGGGAAGGATCACGCGGCCCGGACAAGGCCCGCGAATGGGGTATCGTCGCCCCGCACGTGCGCGCTCTCTCGGGGGACCCCCGACGCACCCAGTTCCATTGAGGAGGCCTATCTGTGAATCGACTCGTTCGTTCCGTCTCACTGGCGTTGCTCGCCGCGTTGGCCGCCAGCGGCCCGTCCCGCGCCGCCGACTACCCCACCAAGCCGGTGAAGTGGGTCGTTCCCTACCCGCCTGCGGGCACGACCGACGTGCTCGCACGCATCGTCGCGCAGTGGCTCACCGAGAAAATGGGCCAGCCCTTCGTCGTGGAAAACAAACCCGGCGCGGGCAACAACATCGGCGTCGAGTTCGTCGTGAATTCGCCGCCCGACGGCTATACGATGCTGCTCGTCAACCCGGCAAACGGCATCAACGCGACACTCTACAAAAACCTCAACTACAACTTCATTCGCGATATCACGCCGGTGGCCGGGCTGATCCGCACGCCCAACGTGATGGAAGTGACGCCATCGTTCCCGGCGAAGACGGTGGCCGAGTTCATTGCCTACTGCAAGGCGAACCCGGGCAAGATCAACATGGCGTCCTCCGGCAGCGGCACCTCGGTGCACCTGTCGGGCGAACTCTTCAAATCGATGACCGGGTGCAACATGCTGCACGTGCCGTACAAGGGCGCCGGGCCGGCGCTCACCGACCTGATGGGCGGCCAGGTCGACGTGCTGTTCGACAACCTGCCCTCCTCGATCAACCACATCAAGGGCGGCAAGCTGCGTGCCCTGGCCGTGACGTCGGAGCAGCGCGAGCCCGCCATGGCGCACTTGCCCACTGTCGGCGAAACCGTCCCTGGCTATGAAGCGACGGCGTGGTTCGGCATCGGCATGCCCAAGGGCACGCCGCGCGACGTGATCGACAAGGTCAACGCCGAGATCAACCGTGCGCTGGCGGACCCGAAGATGCGCGAGCGACTCGCCGAACTCGGCGGCAAGCCGATCGGCGGAACGCCCGAGGACTTCGGCAAAGTCATCGCTGCGGAGACTGCAAAGTGGGAGAAGGTCGTCAACTCTTCGGGCGCGAAGGTGGAGTGAAGCGCGCCGCCTGGGGAACTTCTTGATCGACCGCTACGCCGTCATCGGCAACCCGATCAGCCACAGCAAATCGCCGCTGATCCACGGCATGTTCGCGTTGGCCAGTGCGCAGGACATGGCCTACACGACGATCCTCGGACCCACCGACTCGGCGCAAGGATTCGCCGACACCGTCCGCGCCTTTCGCGACCAGGGCGGGCGCGGCATGAACGTGACGGCGCCGTTCAAATTGCTCGCCTGCGAGTTGGCCGATGAACTGAGCGAGCGCGCGCAGCAGGCGGGGGCGGCGAATGCGCTCAAGTTCGAAGCGGGACGCATCGTCGCCGACAACTTCGACGGCATCGGCCTGGTCAACGACATCCAGCGCAACCAGGGGCTGCGGCTTGCGGGCAAGCGCGTGCTATTGCTCGGTGCGGGTGGCGCGGCGCGTGGCGCGCTGCTGCCGTTGCTCGAAGAACGGCCCGCCCTGCTGATGATTGCGAACCGCAACGCGGCGACGGCACAAGCGTTGGCGCAGCCACTCGCAGCGACGCACCCGATGCGCGGCGGCGGCTACACCGAAATCGGGAGCGAGCCCTTCGACCTCGTGATCAACGCGACGTCGGCGAGCATGCAAGGCGTCGCGCCGCCGCTTCCGGCATCGTTGTTCGCGCCGGACGGCCTGGCTTACGAACTCGTCTACGGCAAGGGGCTCACGCCCTTCTTGCGGCTCGCCCAAGCTGCGGGAGTGGCGCGCCTGGCCGACGGCGTGGGCATGCTTGTCGAACAGGCCGCCGAAGCGTTCGCCTGGTGGCGCGGCGTTCGCCCTGCGACGCATGCCGCGATCGCGCGCCTGACTGTGCCGCTGGTGTAGGTCCAAGCCATCCCCCAGCCCGCGGCAGCGAACTCGCTTGCGCGCGCCGACGGATCGCCTTAATATAACAAACGTTATAACAAGGAGACTCCGATGGCCGCACTCAAGCTCACCCAGATCGGCAATTCGGTCGGCGTGATCCTGCCCAAGGAAGTGCTGGCGCGCCTGAAGGTGCAGAAGGGCGACACGCTCTACCTCACCGACGCGGCGAACGGCGTGATGTTGACGCCTTACAGCGCCGAGTTCGAGGCGCAGATGACGGCGGCGCGAAGCGTCATGAAGAAGCGCCGCAATGTGCTGCGCGAGCTTGCCAAGTGAGTCCGAAGAAGAAGCTGGGTCGCTGGATTTGGCTCAACGCCGATGTTTTGCGCGCCGTGCATGAAGAACAGCTCGCCGAGCACGGCGGCCCAGCGGGCACGCGCGACGAAGGCTCGTTCGAGTCCGCCATGGCCAGGCCGAATAACTTGGCGGCCTACGCCGAGCCGGACGCCGCCGACCTCGCCGCAGCCTATGGCTTCGGCATCGCGCGCAACCATCCGTTCATCGACGGCAACAAGCGCACCGCGTTCGTCGCCGTTGAACTCTTTCTTGATCTGAACGGCTTCGAGCTGACCGCAGGCGATGCGGATTGCGTGTTGACCATGCTCGCCGTGGCTGCGGGTCAGGTGGACGAAGCCGAATTCGCGCAATGGCTGCGCCAACACAGTCGAAAACAAGGAAAGTAGTGCGGCGGCCGCGGTTCGCGGCAGCTATTCGATCACTTTGTCCGCACTGATCAACAAGTCCTGTGGAATCTTCAGGCCCAACGCCTTGGCGGTCTTGCCGTTGATCACCAGCTCGAACTTGGTCGGTTGCTCCACCGGCAGCTCGGCCGGCGTGCGGCCCTTGAAAATCTTGTCGGCGTAGAGTGCCGCACGCCGGAAGTTGTCGGCAAGGTTCGGCCCGTAGCTCATCAGGGAGCCGGTCTCCGGATATTGCCGGTCGGCGGTCATCGATGGAAGCCGGTGTTGCGCCGCCAATTGGGCAATCAGGCTTCGCTGTTGCTGAAACACCGGATTGAGCAACACGATCAGCGCGTCGGCTTTTTGCTCGCGCATCATGGAGAAGGCCGCCTCGATTTCGCCAGGGGAGCTGACAGTGAACGGCAAGATTTTCACGCCGAGTGTCGCGCCCGCAGCCTGCACGGCGGCCAGCCCCCTGGCGTTGCTGGTGCTGCCAGAGGCAACCAGAACCGCCACGCGTGATGCCTTGCGCGTTGCTGTGGCAGTCATGCTGAGCAGCAATTGAAGGCGTTTGGGTGCGAGCTCGCTACCCATGTCCGACATCCCGGTCATGTTGCCCCCGGGACGCGCCAGGCTTGCGACCAGGCCGGTGTCGACCGGGTCGGCGCTGCTGCCCATCACGATCGGAATCGTGCCGGTGGCCTTTTTGGCAGCGATGGCGGCGTCGTTTCCCGCCGTGGCGATCAGATCGAGGTTCAACTGCACCAGTTCCGCCGCGAGGGCGTCAAGGCGCTTGATCTCGCCTCCGGCCCATCGCCATTCGATGATGAGGTTCTTGCCCTCGACATAGCCGAGCTCGCGCATGCCATGCTTGAATGCAGCGTAATAGTGGGAGTCGAGGTCGGCGGGCTGGCCGGGCAAGGCCAGAAACCCGACGCGCCAGATTTTGCCCTGCTGCTGCGCCAAGGAGCCGAACGGTGCGGCGAGCGTACCCGCCCCAAACGCGATGATCAGTTTGCGACGATTACTCACTTGCCGCTCGTGGAAGGTGCGCAGTATGCGCCATTATTCCATGGGCAGGTCGGCCCGTTGTTCGCACCTGTAGGCAGACCCAATTTGACGACCAATGGTCATTTATGAAACGTGACAGTCAACGGCTGCAATTGGCCGACCGCAGCCACTCAATCCAACTGAATTCAATGCGAATTCGCCTCAAAGCATCGCCAACGGCACCTTGCGCCGTGGCGCCGCAAAAGCCTTGTCGAGATCGGCGAGCGTTGTCGCGTCGAGCTCAATGGACGCCGCGGCGAAGTTGTCGCGAAGGTGTGCCTCCTGAACCGCCTTGGGCAAGGCGATCACGTCACCGCGCGTGACCAGCCACGCGAGCGCGACTTGCGCCGGTGTCGCGTCGAACCTGGCAGCGATCGGCTGCAACCCGGTCGAGCGCGCGAGCGTGCCCTGGTCGATCGGGCAATACGCCATCGTCGCGATTCTCTGTTTGCGCTGCCACG
>JBEBHW010000780.1:0-2086 GCA_040081145.1 Burkholderiaceae bacterium | reverse complement strand
GCGCCACTTCGGCAGCGATGCGTCGCTCGAACCGGCGGTGCATGCCGATCTGTCGAAGTGGCTCGAGGCGAACGCCGCGAGCTTCAGACGAGTGAAGCGCGAAATGACCGCGCCGCCCGAGGGCCGCATCACGCTCTCCAGCTGGTTTGTTCGCGAACACCACGACGTGTCCGCCGCCGTGTGGAAGCGCAAATCGGTGGGCAGCGCGTCGAACTGCGTGGCCTGCCACGCCGGCAGCGCGCAAGGTCGCTTCAGCGATCACGACGTGCGCATTCCGAAGTGAGCCGCGCCATGGGTGAACCCGAGTTGCGCGAGATTGCGGTGTGGGACGCGCCGGTGCGCGTTTTTCATTGGCTGATGGTGCTCTGCTTTTTCGGCGCCTATGTCACCGCCGAGAGCGAACGCCTGCGCCTTGTGCACAACACGCTGGGCTATACGATGGCCGGGCTCGTAGCGTTTCGCCTGCTCTGGGGATTCTTCGGCACGCGCCATGCGCGCTTTGCCGCATTCGTGCGCGGGCCGCAGGCGGTGCGCAGCTATGTCGGGTCGATGCGGCGCGGCGCGCCCGAGCATTACACGGGGCACAACCCGGCGGGTGCGCTCGCGATCGTCGCCTTGCTCGGCCTGACGGCACTGGTGGCGCTCACGGGTTGGGGCAGCGACAACGACTCCGCCGGCCGCGTCGGCAAGCTGCTCGAGCGGCTCCACGAACCCGTGGCGCACTTGATGCTGTTCATCGTGCTGTTTCACGTCGCCGGCGTCATCGTCGGCAGCTTGCTGCACCGCGAGAACCTCGTCGTCGGCATGTTCAGCGGGCGCAAACTGGGAACGCCGCAAGAGGCGATCCACGCCGCGTGGCGCAGCATTGCACTGCTGATGCTCGCTGCGGTGCTCGCCTTTTGGTGGCTGCAGTGGCAAGGCCGGCCGGTGCCGCAGGCCGCACCGTCCGCGCAAGGGGTCTCGCAGTCACCATCGCAGGGGCATGCCGCCGAGCAAAGCGGCAAGCGCAAACGCGATCACAATTGACGACGCTGGCGGCCCGTGCGCGGCTTTGCTTGCACACGGACGCTCATCGCACCCCAGCCGCCGCCCCGCCATGCGCATCCTGCTCGCCGAAGACGACCCGCTGCTCGGCGACGCCTTGCAGACGGGCCTGCGCGAACTCGGATTTCGGGTCGACTGGGTGCGCGACGGCGACGCGGCGCAGCGCGAGTTGCGCGCGCAGGTCTACGCCGCCGCGGTGCTCGACCTGGGGCTGCCGCTGATGGACGGCACCGAAGTCCTGGCGCAAATTCGCCAGGCCCGCAGCCTGGTTCCGGTGCTCGTGCTGACGGCGCGCGACGCGGTTCCCGAGCGGATTCGCGCGCTGGACCTGGGCGCTGACGACTACGTGATCAAACCCGTCGACCTGGATGAACTTGCGGCGCGCCTGCGCGCGCTGGTGCGGCGCGGCCACGGCCAACCGCAGGCGTGCCTGGAGCTGCGCGGCGTGAGCCTGGACCCGGCGGCGCGCGCGGCGGCACACTCGTCGCGTTGGCGGCGCGGGAGTTCGACCTGCTGCACGCGCTGATGCTCAACGCCGGCCGCGTGCTGTCGCGCGAGCAGCTCGAGCAGCACCTCTACAGCTGGGGCCAGGAAGTCGAGAGCAACGCCATCGAAGTGCACATCCACCACTTGCGGCGCAAGCTCGGGGCCGAGCTGATCCGCACCGTGCGCGGTGTGGGCTACGTGCTGATGCGCGAAGAGCCGGCGTGATGCGCATGCAGCCGCGCTCGATGCAGGCGCGCCTGCTGCTGCTGGTCCTGGGTACGCTGGTGGCGGTCTGGTTCGCGACGGCGGTTCTCACCTGGCTCGACGTGCGCCACGAACTCGACGAAATGCTCGACGCGCACCTCGCCCAGGCCGCAGCGCTGCTCGTCGCGCAGCAGGTGCCCGAGATCGAGGGCGAGGCAGAAGAACATCACGAACGCGAACCCGGCCTGGACGCGCCGAGCCTGCACCGCTATGCGCGCAGGGTCGCGTTCCAGGTGTTCCACGAAGGACGCCTGGCGTGGCGCATTCGCCGAGCGCATCGCCAGGCGATGGT
>JBEBHW010000087.1:0-9505 GCA_040081145.1 Burkholderiaceae bacterium | reverse complement strand
AAGGCGATGGCCAAGCCGGAAGTGAAGGAGTTCGTCGAGTACTACATGAAAGAGGGCGCGCGCCTGGCCAAGGAAGTCAAGTACGTGCCCTTGCCCACGAGCGCGTACAAGATCAATCTCGAACATCTGGCCAAGGGCAAGAAGGGCACCGTGTTCGGCGGCCACGCCGAAGTGGGCGTGACGATCGAATCCCTGCTCGCCCGCGAAGCAAAACCCTGAGCCTCGGCCAGCGGCCAACGGCGGCGACCCTAGAATGACCACCGCCGCTTCTCCGCTGCGCATGCCCATCAGCCCCACCGTACCCTCAGGCGCGGCCAAGCTCGCCGAATACGCCCTGCTCAAGCGACGCCGCAAGTCGAGGGAACGCCTCATCGAAGCGGTGCTGCTGCTGGCGGCCTGCGTCTCGGTGTTCACGACGCTGGGCATCGTCTACATCCTGCTGAAGGAGTCGCTCGCCTTCTTCACGCACGTGCCGCTATGGACCTTCCTGACGGACCGGCAGTGGACCCCCCTGTTCGACGACGCCCACTTCGGCATCATGGTGCTGCTCGCGGGCACGGTGAGCAGCTCGCTGGTGGCGCTGTCGATCGCGATTCCCCTGGGCACTGTGATCGCCATCTACCTCTCGGAATTCGCCGGCCACAAGACGCGTGAAGTGATGAAGCCGCTGCTCGAGCTGCTGAGCGGCGTGCCCACCATCATCTACGGCTACTTCGCGCTGTTGTTCGTGACCCCTCTGATCCAGAAAATCTACCCCGCCCTGCCCGGCTTCAACGTCTTGTCGGCCGGCATCGTGATGGGCATCATGATCATTCCCTACGTCTCGTCATTGGCCGAGGACGCCATGCGCGCCGTGCCGATGAGCCTGCGCGAGGGCTCGTACGCACTCGGCGCGACGCGCTACCAGACCGCCGTCAGCGTCGTCGTTCCGGCGGCCTTGTCGGGCATCACCGCGGCCTACATCCTGGGCGTCTCGCGCGCCGTGGGTGAAACCATGATCCTCGCAGTGGCCGCGGGAATGCAGCCGAACCTGACGCTGAACCCGCTCGAGCCCGCCGCGACCATCACGTCGTACATCGTGCAGGTGGCTTTGGGCGACTTGCCGCACGGCAGCCTGGGCTACCAGACGATTTTCGCCGCCGGCCTGATGCTGATGTTGCTCACGCTCGTGTTCAACCTGTTCGGCTACTGGATGCGCCGCCGCTTTCGCGAAGCTTACTGATGCCCTTGTTGACACCCGCCTCGACCGAAGTCCAGCGCGCTGCGCGTCAGCAGCAGCTGCGCACCCTGATTCGCCGCCACAAGCGCTGGGACATGATCTTCGGCGTGCTGGGCCTGCTTGCGATGATGGTCGGCGTGCTCACCCTGGCCGCCCTGTTCGCCGGCATGGCGATCGACGGCGTGCCGCGCCTGTCGGCCGACTTCTTTACCTCGTTTCCGTCGCGCCGCGCGGGCCAGGCCGGCATCCTCTCGGCGTGGGTCGGCTCAGGTCTGGTGATGATGGTGACGGCGCTGTTCGCGGTTCCGGTGGGCATTGCCGGTGCGGTGTACCTCGAAGAATACGCGCGCAAGAACTGGTTCACCGACGTCATCGAGATCAACATCACCAACCTCGCCGGTGTTCCGTCGATCGTCTACGGCCTGCTTGCGCTGGGAATGTTCGTCTACCTGTTCGGCCTGGGCCAGAGCATCCTCACCGCCGGCCTGACTCTGGGCCTGTTGATCCTGCCCATTGTCATCGTCACGACGCGCGAGTCGCTGCGTGCGATTCCCCAGCACGTGCGCGAAGGCGCCTACGCCTGTGGCGCGACGCGCTTGCAAGTGGTGCGCGACCACCTGCTGCCCTACAGCACGCCGGGCATCCTGACCGGCGTGATCATCGCGCTGTCGCGGGCGATCGGCGAAACCGCGCCCATCATCACCATCGGCGCGCTGACCTTCATCGCATTCCTCCCCCCGGTGCCGTTCAGCGGCGAACCGCCTGCGGGCCTGTTCGACTGGCTGTTCTCGCCCTTCACCGTGATGCCGATCCAGATTTTCAACTGGACCTCGCGCCCCGATCCGGCGTTCCAGCAAAACGCCGCCGCGGCGAGTTTCATTCTCATCTTCATGACGCTGGGAATGAATGCCTTGGCGATCTGGCTGCGCTACCGGCTGCGCAAGAACATCAAGTGGTAATCAGCACCCCCAGGCCGGCTGGGCCGGCCGCCCCCCGCGGGGGAATGAGCAAAGTGGCAAAGCCACATTTGCTCATGAGCGCCACGCCTTCACCCATCACCGAGCCCGCATCATGAGCCAAACCCTCACCCTGGCGGCCGATCCCCCGCCGGTCAAAGCCGAATCGAAGGACCTGGACTTCTACTACGGGTCGTTCAAGGCGCTGAATCGCGTCTCGATGCCGATCTACGAACACAAGGTCACGGCGCTGATCGGCCCCAGCGGCTGCGGCAAGAGCACCTATTTGCGCTGCTTCAACCGCATGCACGATCTTTACCCCGGGAATCGCTACGACGGCAGCATTTTCCTGAACCCCGACGGTGTGGACGTGCTGCACGCGTCGGTCGACCCGATCGAAGTGCGCATGCGCGTCTCGATGGTGTTCCAGAAGCCCAATCCGTTCCCGAAGTCGATTTTCGAGAACGTCGTCTACGGCCTGCGCGTGCGCGGCGAAAAGTCGCGCAGCTTCCTGGAAGACAAGGCCGAAGCGGCGCTGCGCTCATCGGCACTCTGGGAAGAGGTCAAGGACCGATTGGACGAAGTCGCCGTGAACTTGTCAGGCGGCCAGCAGCAGCGCCTGTGCATCGCGCGTTCGCTCGCCACCGACCCGGAAATCCTGCTCTTCGACGAACCCACGTCGGCGCTTGACCCGATCGCCACCGGCAGCATCGAAGAGCTGATCCGCGTCATCAAGGACAAGGTGACGATCCTCATCGTCACGCATAACATGCAGCAGGCCGCGCGCGTCTCCGACCAGGTGGCCTACATGTACCTGGGCGAGCTCATCGAGTTCGGCCAGACGCAAGACATCTTCATGAAGCCCAAGCGGCGCGAGACCGAGGACTACATCACCGGCCGGTTTGGCTGAAGCCCAGCATCGAACGGAGTCCCGACATGCCCGATAAACACCTCTCTACCCAGTTCGACGCCGAACTCAGCGACATCTGCACCCGCGTCCTCGAAATGGGAGGCCTCGCCGAGGCCCAGGTGGCCCTGGCGGTGCAGGCGTTGACCCAGTTCAGCGGCGAATTCGCGGCGCAAGTGATGCTGCGCGAAGAACAGGTCAACCAGCTCGAGATGATGATCGATCGCGAGTTGTCCACCATCATCGCGCGGCGCCAGCCCACCGCGCGCGACCTGCGCCTGCTGCTCGCCGCGTCCAAGACGATTGCCAACCTGGAGCGCGTGGGCGACGAGGCGGCGCGCATCGCCCGCATGGTGCAGCGGCTGCTCGCCGAAGGCGGCTCGAGCCGCAGCCGCCTTCCCGTGAAGGACCTGGAGTTCGAGTCCGAGCTGGCGATTCGCCAACTGCGCAAGGCGCTCGACGCGTTCGCGCGCCTGGATGTGGAATCGGCCATCGAAGTGCTGCGCCAGGACGACCAGATCGATCGCGAATTCGAGGGGCTGCTGCGCAAGCTCATCACCTACATGATGGAAGACCCGCGCACGATCTCCACCAGCATCGACCTCGTGTTCGTCGCCAAGGCGCTGGAACGTGTCGGGGACCACGCGAAGAACATCGCCGAAGTCATCATCTACATCGTCAAGGGCACCGACGTTCGGCACAACCCGCTCGAAACCGTCGAATCTTTGGCACGCTGATTCATGAGCCGCATCCTGGTGGTGGAAGACGAGCCGGCGATTGCCGAACTCGTGTCGCTCAATTTGCGCCACGCCGGCCACGACGTGGTCCTTGCCGCAAGCGGCGAGCAGGCACAGAACGAGATCGACGCCGTCCTCCCGGATCTGGTGGTGCTCGACTGGATGCTTCCCGGGCAATCCGGCGTCGCCCTGGCGCGGCGCTGGCGCGCCTCGGAACGAACCCGCAAGCTGCCCATCATCATGCTCACGGCGCGCACTCAGGAGTCCGACAAAGTCGCCGGCCTGGACGCCGGCGCCGACGACTACCTCAGCAAACCCTTCTCGACCCAGGAGTTGCTGGCGCGCATTCGGGCCCTGTTGCGGCGCCGCGCGCCCGAGGCGCTGGAGGAAGTGGTGGCAGTGGACGGGCTGACGCTCGACCCCGCGACCCGCCGCGTCATGGCCCAGGGCAAGGCACTGCGCCTGGGCCCCACGGAATTTCGCCTCCTGCACTACCTGATGGCGCACCCGCAGCGCGTGCACAGCCGCAAGCAATTGCTCGATCGGGTCTGGGGCGACCACGTGTTCATCGAGGAGCGCACGGTCGACGTGCACATCAAGCGCTTGCGCGAGGCGCTCGCCCCGGCGCAGTGCGCGTCGATGATCGAGACGGTGCGCGGCGCCGGGTACTGCCTGGTGCAAGCCAACGTGAGCGCTTGATCCTGCCGTGGGCATGCATTGGTTGCTTCCCCGGGTCCTCACCGCGCTGAGCGCGTTGGGCCTGGGCACGCTGGTGGGTTATGTGGCCGGCGGCAGCGTCAATTCGACGCACGCCGGCGTGACACTCGGCGCGCTCGCCGGCGTGGCGCTGGTCGCGCTGTTCGACACCCTGCGCGCGCAGCGCCTGTTGACCTGGCTGCGCAACAACCCGGCGATCGACGCGCCGCGCCACTCCGGCTACTGGGGCGAACTCGGCTACCGGGTCGAGCGCGCCCTGCGCAGCCGCGAGCAGGGCGTGACCGAGGAACGCGAGCGCATCGCGCAATTCCTCTCGGCCATCGAAGCCTCGCCTAACGGCGTGCTGCTGCTCGATTCGCACGGCCAGATCGAATGGTGCAACTCCACGGCGGCAGCCGACCTCGGCATCGACCCGCAGCGCGACCTGTACCAGCCGCTGACGAACCTGGTGCGCGCGCCGGCCCTCGTGGCGCGGCTGCAAGAGGCCGACTCCCCGGACCCGGTGGTTTTTTCGCTGCCCGGCCGGCCCGGCACCTTGTCGGTCTTGATCCGCCCCTACGGCGAAGGGCAGAAGTTGCTGCTCAGCCAGGACATCACGGAACGCCTGCGCATGGACGAAATGCGCCGCGACTTCGTTGCCAACGTATCGCACGAGATTCGCACGCCGCTCACTGTGCTCGCCGGCGTTGTGGAGAGCATGACCCATTTGCCACTGACACCTGCCGAACAGCAACGCATGCTGGGGTTGATGAGCCAGCAGACCGAGCGCATGCAGAGCCTCGTCAACGACCTCCTGACCCTTGCGCAACTCGAGGGCAGCCCGCGCCCACGCACCGATCAATGGGTTGACGCCCAAGCCCTGATGCAAAGGGTGCTGGACGATGCGCGCACGCTGTCAGCGGGGCGTCACGAGCTGACGCTCGACGCAGGAGAGCCGGCCGCGATCGCCGGCAATGAAACCGAACTGGCGAGTGCGCTGGGCAATCTGGTGACGAACGCGGTTCGCTACACGCCGCCGCGCGGCGCCGTCACGATGCTCTGGCAGCGGCGCAGCAATGGCAGCGGCGTGTTCGAGGTGCACGACACTGGGCCCGGCATCGCCCCCGAGCACATGCCGCGACTCGGCGAGCGCTTCTACCGCGTCGACGGCAGCCGCTCGCGCGAGAGCGGCGGCACGGGCCTGGGCCTGGCGATCGCCAAACACGCGGTGCAGCGCCACGGCGGCGAGTTCGAGGTCACGAGCGTCGTCGGCAAAGGCTCGACGTTTCGTTTGGTGTTTCCGGCGGCGCGGGTCGGCTCGCCTGGCAGCGCCGCTCGGTAGGCATCCGCGATGCAAAGCTCGCCCGAGGACGAATTCCGCGCAAGCCTCACCTTGCTGCTTGCCGGATTGACGGCAACGACGCACCACTGAGCTATTTGCGCCTGTCCATCAACCGTTTCACCTTCGAGCTTTGTGACGTGAGCGTGTACTTGTCAAGCTCACCCTTGCCCACCGGCGTGACCTGCACCTTCACGCCCAGCACTTCCTTCATGCGGCGTTCCAGGTCTTCGCGCACCTGCACGCGGCTTGTGGCTGCATCGGGCACTTCGACCCACACGTCCATCTGGTCGGTTCCGGCCTCGCCGACGCGGTCGACAAAACAGAAATACTCCCCGTTGGTGCGGGTGTCTTCCACCACCGCGGCGCCGATCGCCTCGGGGAAGACATTCACGCCGCGCAGCTTCACCATGTTGTCGTTGCGCCCGAAGATCGCCTTCAGGCGGCGCATGCCGTTGCCGCACGGGCAGGCGCTGGTGTGCCAGGCCGAGATGTCGTTGACGTTGAAGCGGATTTGCGGCGCACCGTGCTTGTAGAGCGTCGTGATGTAGACCGTGCCCTTTTCGCCGTCCGGCACCGGCACGCCCGTTTCCGGGTTGGCGATTTCGAGCAGGAACGCGTCTTCCATCGCGTGCATGCCGGTCTGCATGGTGCACTCCGCGGCGAGCATGCCGCTCTCGTGGGTGCCGTACATGTCGAACGCTTTCGCGCCCCACAGCTCTTCGAGTGGCTCGCGCTGCTCCGGGCCGAGGTGCGTGCCGATGAGGCGGATGCCGAGCGACTTGGGGTCGATGCCGAGTTCGTCACGCGCGACGAGCGCCATGTGGCGCAAGTACGCGGGAAAGCCGAGCAGTACCTTGATTCCCCAGGCCTTGACGATCTCGATCTGGCGGCGCGTGGGCGTGTTCGCGCCGCTGCCCGTCATCACCGGCACGGCGCCACTGTAGCGCCACATCGCCTCGCGCGGCGCCATGCCGCCGTTGCCCAGGCCTAACGAGAGCGTCACGAGGACCATGTCTCCCGGGCGCACGCCGTGCATCGCCAGGCGCCGCCCGCCGAGGATGGCCATCGTCTCGCGATCTTGCGGCGCGTAGAGCATGGGCCGCGGCAGGCCGGTCGTGCCGCCGCTGGTTTGCAGCACGAGCGGCATGTGCTTGCCGTCTTCCGGCGAGATGCCCATGAAGTCACCGAACGGCGGATTGCGCTCGATGCTCTTGCGGATGTGATTCACGTCGTAGACGGGGATCTTCGTCAAATCGTCGAGGCCGCGGATGTCGCCGGGCGCGAGGCCGTGTTCGCGCCAGTGGCGCTGGAAGAAGGGAATCTCCCAGCCGCGCGCAATCGTCTTCAGAAAACGTTGCTCCTGAATCTTGCGCAACTCATCGCACGACAGCTTCGCCGTCGTCTGAAAGTAGGTGGGCGGCGGCGGGAAGTCGCGCCAGAGTTGTTCGAAGTCGAGCGAGCGCCAGTACCAGGGAATGTGGTCGGGCGAGTCGGGGCTGTTCGTGGTGTTGAGGTTCGTCATAGCAGATGGGCGTGGCGTCCGCCGTCGACATGGTGCACCGCACCGGTGATGTAGGCCGCCCAGGGCGAACAGAGGAAGGCAACGAGGCCGGCAATCTCGTCGGGCTGGCCGACCCGGCCCATCGGTATCTGGCTCGCCATTTGCGCAAGCGCTTGCGCATCCACCTGCCCCGGCTGGCCCGAGCCGAACACGGTGGCGAGGCGGCTCGTCTCGATCCGGCCCGGGCAGATCGTGTTCACCGTGATTCCTGCCGCGGCGACTTCGAGCGACAGCGTCTTCGCGTAGCCGATCACGCCGGCCCAGGTCGCGACCGACAGGCCAAACTTAGGAATCGGTTGGATCGCAGACAAGGCCGTGATGTTGACGATGCGCCCGAAGCCGCCGTCGCGCATCGACGGCAGCGCCCCGCGCGACAGGCGCACGACGCTCATCAGGTTCTGCTCGACGGCGCGCGCCCACGCCACGTCGTCAAACGATTCGATGGCGCCGAGCGGCGGCGCGCCGTCGTTGTTCACGAGAACGTCGATGCGGCCAAAACGTTGCAGCGTCTGCGCGACGATCGTTTCGCAGTCGCCGGCCTTGCGGATGTCCGCGGGAATCGCGTACGTGGCAGCGCCGCTTTCGCTCGCGACACGCTCGCACGCCTGCGCCAGCGGCTCGGCCTTGCGCGCCACCATCGCCACACTCGCGCCCTCGGCGGCGAGCAGCCGCGCAATCGCATAGCCGATGCCTTGGCTCGCCCCGCCGACGAGCGCAATCCGCCCCTTGAGCGCGAGGTCCATCCTCAGGCCGCCGAAGTCAAGCCGAACAAACGCTCGGCGTTGCCGTGAAAGACCTTCTCCAACACGGCGTCGCTGTAATCCAGCTCCTTCCAGTCGGCCACCAAACGCTCGTAGCGGAACAGCGGATAGTCGGCGCCGAACATCACGCGGTCCTTCAGGCGCGAGCGGACCTCGCGCTTGAACGGATCCGTCAGGTACTTCGGCGACCAGCCGTGCAGCTCGCTCCACACATTGGGCTTGTGGATCATGATCGAAATCATCTCGTCCTGCCACGGCCACGCTGGGCGCCCGGTGACGATTTGCAGATCCGGCCAGGCGATCGCGAGTTCATCCACATAGCGCGGGTGGCACATCTCGAGCTTGATTCCCGCGCCGCCGGGCAGCCCGGCGCCCGCGCCGGTGTGGCCCACGAGCACCAACACCGGCCTCTGGTGCGCGCGCGCGACCTCGAAGAACGGGTTGTAGACAGGGTCGCTCGCCACAAAACCCATTCCTGACGCTGAGACGCAGAAGCTGACGAATCCCGTGCTCGCGCGAATGCAGCGCTCGAGTTCATCGGCGCCCGGCTGGCCCAGGCGCGGGTCGATTTGCAGCCAGTGACCGAAGATGCAGTCGGCATAGCGCGCCTGCGTCTGCAGCGCGTAGTCGTGCAGCGGCCTCACCTCATCGAGCGGCAGGCTTTTCGTGAAGCCGAAGTCGAGGATCGTGCGCACCTGGTTGGCGCGCAGATACGCCGCCATTTCGTCTTCAGTGTCGTACTTCGGCGTCGAATTCCAGGTGTGCTTTTGCTGCGCGAGCGCGTCGGCGCTGCGCAGCACGTAGCCGCGCTCGGTGCCCCAATGGGAGTGCAGGTCGAAGAGGCGAATGATCTGTTTACTCCGCTTTGATGTTGGCGTCCTTGATGACCTTGCCCCACCGCGTGATCTCGCTGTTCAGGAAGGCTTCCGCCTGCCCGAGGCTGCCGCCGACGAAGCTCACCGCCTGCGCCTCCATGCGCTTCACGAGTTCGGGGTCGGTGATCGCCTTGTTGATCGCCTGGTTGAGTTTTTCCAGCACGTCGGGCGGTGTCTTCTTCGGCGCCATCACCATGTACCACGCGCTCATCTCGAAGCCCGGCACGCCGGCTTCGATCATCGTCGGCAAATCGGGCGCGAGCGGCGAGCGCTTCGGCCCGGTCGTCGCCAGCGCCTTGAGCTTGCCGCTTTTCATGAGCGGCAGCGACGTGGTCATGGTGTCGAACATGATCGGCACATGGCCGCCCACGACGTCGGCCAGCGCCGGCGCGTTGCCCTTGTACGGCACGTGGCGGAGCGTCGTGCCTGTCATTCCCTTGAACATCTCGGC
>JBEBHW010000779.1:0-2089 GCA_040081145.1 Burkholderiaceae bacterium | reverse complement strand
ATCGCCTCGAAGTCGCCGCTGCTGCTGCAACTGGGCAAACAAGCGCTCTACGAGCAGCAGGACTTGCCGCTGCTGCAGGCGATCGGGCTGCTGCGCCACTACCTGACGCTCGTACAGACAACAGACGACCTGAAAGAGGGCGTCGCCGCCTTCATGGAAAAGCGCGCACCGGTGTGGAAAGGCGAATAGGCGCGGACCATGGCGACGACCATGAACCGCACCGTGCGCATCGGCGGCGCCTCGGGCTTCTGGGGCGACAGCGCAATCGCCGCGCCGCAACTCGTGCGCGGCGCCGCGCTCGACTACCTGACGTTCGACTACCTGGCCGAGCTGACGATGTCGATCCTGTCGCGCAACCGCGCGAAGAACCCGGCGGCGGGGTATGCCGACGATTTTGTCGACGTCGCAATGCGCAGCGTGCTCGTCGACGTGGCCGCGCGCGGCATCAAGGTCTTGTCCAACGCCGGTGGCGTGAACCCAAGTGCCTGCGCGCAGGCGCTGCGCAAGCTCGCTGCCGAGCTGGGTGTGACGATCAACGTCGCGGTGATCGAAGGCGACGACCTGCTGCCGCAACTGGAGGCGATTCGCGCCGCCGGCGTGCACGACTTGCACGACGGCCGCGCGCTGCCGGCGCGCCTGCTCAGCGCCAACGCGTACTTCGGCGCAGCTCCCATCGTGCGTGCGCTGCAAGGCGGCGCGCAAGTCGTGATCACCGGGCGCTGCGTCGACAGTGCGTTGCCGCTCGCCGCACTGATCCACGAATTCGGCTGGTCGGCGAATGACTTCGACCGGCTCGCCGCGGGCAGTCTGGCCGGGCACCTGATCGAATGCGGGCCGCAAGCCACAGGCGGCCTGTTCACCGACTGGGAACAGGTGCCCGACTGGGCGAACATCGGCTACCCGGTGATCGAATGCCACGCCGACGGCAGCTTCGTTGTCACCAAACCCGAGGGCACGGGTGGCCTGGTGACTCCGGCGACCGTCGGCGAACAAATGCTCTACGAGATCGGCGACCCCGGCGCTTATCTTCTGCCCGACGTGAGTTGCGATTTCACCGGCGTGCGCATGACGCAGGTCGGCCCGCAGCGGGTTCGCGTCGAGGGCGCGCGCGGCAATCCGCCCTCCGACTTCTACAAGGTCTCGGCGACGCACGCCGACGGCTGGCGCTGTGTGCTCAACGTCACCATCGTCGGTGGGCGTGCGCACGCCAAGGCGCAGCGCATCGCGCAAGCGGTCCTGGAGCGCACGCGCGCGATGATGCGCGCGCGTGGCCTGGCCGACTACCGCCGCGTCTACCAGGAGGTGATAGGCACCGAGGCGCTGTTCGGCCCGCATTCGCGCATCCCGCGCTCGCGCGAAGTCATCTTGCGCCTCGTTGTCGAACACGACGATGCGGCGGCACTCGAAATCATCGCCAGCGAAATTTCCTCGGCCGGCGTGTCGTGGGCGCCGGGCATGGCCAGCTCGGGGGGAGGGCGGCAACGCGCGACGCCGATCGTGCGGCTGTTCTCTTTCCTCTGGCCCAAGCGGGATGTGGCGGCGACGGTGACGCTGGACGACGTTGCCGCGGCGCCCTTGCTGATGGCTGACGCAGCGGCGCCGCGTAGCGCGGCAAGCCCGGTCGCGGCGCGAGTGCCGGGTAGATGCTGCGCGTCGCTCACGGGCGCAGCGGCGACAAAGGCGACAGCGTCAACATCGGCATCATCGCGCGCGATCCGAAGTGGCTGCCCGTGCTGCACGACCAATTGAGCGCGCAGCGCGTGCAAGAGTACTTCGCGCACCTCGTCCAGGGCCCCGTGACACGCTACGACGTTCCCGGCATCCACGCCTTCAACTTCCTGCTGCTTTCCGCCCTGGAGGGCGGTGGCATGGCGTCGCCGCGCAGCGATCCGCTGGGCAAGGGCTTTGCGCAGATGCTGCTCGATTTGCCGATGCGCGTTCGCGCGGCCTGGCTTGCCGATTGACGAGGCGTGAGACGCACGTGGTGCGACAAAGCCATCAGGGCGCGCGCAACGCGCGTCGCGACGCTGCGCCGCGGAAGTTCGCTGGAAATCCCGCTAGCGCGCCTCGAAGGTATTGCACTGGCTCA
>JBEBHW010000778.1:0-2089 GCA_040081145.1 Burkholderiaceae bacterium | reverse complement strand
ACCTATTGGCTGAGTTTCGAGTACGTGCGCGACCCCCGGCACGCGCTCGAACCCGAGTTCGCGAGCACCGCGCTCGCGCGCGGCGCGTTTCACATGCTCAGCCTGCTCCTGCCCTACCTCGAAGCCCACCAGCGCGAGCACTTGCACGCACTGTCCCGCCGCTACATCAACACTTGAGGCGACTTGAAACCGGACTACTTTCCCTGCGAACCGCCTGCCGGCAACACCACCTCTGCCAAGAAACCCGGCTCGGCATTGTTCAGGTGAAGCTCGCCGCGGTGCGCGTGGGCCACCAGGCGACACAGGTGCAGGCCCAGGCCCACACCGCCCGTGGCACGCTGGCGCGCCGCGTCGACGCGGTAGAACGCCTCGGCCAGATGAGCCAGGTTTTCCTGCGGCACGCCGGCGCCAAAATCGCGCACGCTGAGGCGCACCGAAGCACCGTCGAGTAGCGTCTTCACGACGACGGGTTGCGGCGCTCCAAGGTTGTGCCGCAGCGCGTTGTCAATGAGGTTGCGCAGCAGGAGTTTCATGCGCACGCGGTCGAGCCGCATCGACGCGCCCTGCATGAATTGGGTCTGCACCGTCTGGCCTGCGAAGTTTTCGGACAGCACCTCGTTCACCAGCGCATTCAAGTCGGCGCTTTCGAGGTGCAGCGCGGCGTGGCCGCTTGCCAGGCGCTCGCTTTCCAGCAGATCGGCAATCAACTCGCCCATTTGCGCCAAGTCGCGCAGCAAGGCTTCGCGCGGTGCGTGATTCGCGCCGGCGCTCTCCACCAACTCGGCGTTCAGGCGCGCCCGCGTCAGCGGGGAGCGCAATTCGTGGCTGATCGCGAGCAGCAGTGCGCGCTTCGCATCGAGCATGTGGTGCAGGTTGGCCGCCATCGCGTTGACCTGGCCCGCCAGGTCACCGAGTTCGTCTTGGCGCGCGACGCCGATCGGCGCGTCGAAGTTCCCGGCGCCGAAGCGCTGCGCCCCCAGGCCGATGTCCCGCAAGGGGCGCAACAGGTGCCGCACATAGGCGTAGGCCAGCGCCGTCAGCAGCAGCAGCAGCGCCAGCGTGACCCAGCCGATCATGCGCGGCTGGCCTGACCAGCCCGAGTCGCCCAGGCCGAAGGTGATGCGGTGCCCGTCGGCGGTGCTGCGGCTCAGCAGCCACCAGCCCGCGTCTTGGGTCGTGGCATCACGGTGCCAATCGCGATACCGCCAGTGCGAACTCCGCGGGTGCGAGTCCCACTGCACAACGGGTCCGTCGATGCGGATCGACAACGGCAAGTCGCGCACCAGGGCACGCGCTCGGTCCAGGTCGGGCGGCGTTCCCAGATCGGCAGCGAGCCGGTCGACATAGTCGGCCACGAGCGGGCGCACCACGTCGCGCCAGCCGCCCGAGAGGGCGCGCTGCATGCCGCCGACAAAGACGACGGCCAGCGCCAGAGCGAGCACGACGAAAAGCGCGACCAGGCGCATTCCGAGCGAATGTCGCATGTGCCGGTGCCAGCTGCGCCGCGCCGGCCGCGCAGCCGCTGCGGCCTCGGGGGCTGCGCCGGAGGCGTGCGGAGGCGTCATCGGTAGGCCCTCGGGCGGCCGGGTGAAGTCATGTGCGCGCGCCAGCAAACGCGTAGCCCGTGTTGCGCAGCGTCTTGATGCAATTCAAGGGTTCGAGCTTCTTGCGCAGGCGGCTCACCAGAATGTCGACGGCGCGCGTGTAGAGCTCGGCGTCGTGGCCACGCAGGCGGTTCAGGATCTGGTCGCGCGTGAACACCTTCTGCGGCTCGCGCGCGAGCAGGGTCAGGAGTTCAAATTCGGTCCCCGTCAACTCCACGGGCTCGCCGTGACGCAGCACGACGCGCCGCTCGAGGTCGATCTCCAATCCGTCGAAGACGAGGCGTTGCGGCGCAGCGTCCGCGGCCCTTGGTGCGCCGCGCCCGCGCCGCAGAATCGTTTGCAGGCGCGCCGCGATGGTTTCGCCACGCAGCGGGAGCGCGTAGACTTGGCCGACCAGCTCGCCGTCCAGCGTGTGTCGGATGCCCAGCGAGTCGCGCTCCAGTGCCCGCTTGCGCATCACCAGCACCGTCTGCACCCGCAGCAGT
>JBEBHW010000777.1:0-2091 GCA_040081145.1 Burkholderiaceae bacterium | reverse complement strand
TTCTTCACGCGCTTGATTTCGCGCTCGAGTACGCCGTTTTCCTGCGGGTTGCGTTCGTCGTCGGCCGAATTGATCGCGAGCAGCGTTGCCTGAATCCGCTCCAGCCCCGCAGACGGGTTGTAGTCGCGCGACGAATCCCACTGGTAAAGCACGTCGTTCGCGTCGGAGCTGAACGCGGCATTCAGGCGCTGATTCAGCAATTGATCGGCCTTCTCGCGCGTCGGCGCCGCTCTCAGCAAGGCCTGGTTGCCACCGTTCGTCGCCAGACCGTAGAAGACCGACGCATATTGCGCGCTCTTCGGCTGCGTCGTGTAGTTGCCGCCCTGCCACTGCGGGTCGTTGCGAATCGAGTCGGTGATGAGCCTGCGCAGAATCCAGTTGCGGCTGTTCATTTCGCTGGGCAAGGAGGCCATGGGCACGGCGATGTCGGCAAACTCGGGGTACTTCTGCGCGAACAGCCACGTTTCCATGCCGCCCATCGAGTTGCCGAGCACCAGGCGCAGGCGGCGCACGCCCAGGTGTTCCGTGAGCAGCCGGTGGTGTGCGTGCACCATGTCGTCGTAGGTGTACTTCGGGAAGGCGGCGCGCAGCCCGTCGGAAGGCTTGCTCGACTTGCCGTGGCCGATCGCGTCGGGCAGGATCACGAAGTAACGGCTCGCGTCGAGCGGCTGGCCCGCGCCGAACAGCTCGCCGCCGAATGCCGGCGACAGCAGGCTAGAGCCCGACCCCGTCGTGCCGTGCAGCAGCATCACGGGCTCGCCCGTCGGCGCGCCCACCGTCGTGTAATGCAGCCTCAGTTCAGGCAGCACCTCGCCGCTGGCGAAGCGGAACTCGCGTGCGATCCACGAGCCTTCTTTGGGCGCGGGAAAGTCTGCGGCCCAGGCCGCGGCGCCGAGCAGCGTCAGCGCCAGCGCCGATGTGCATTGCCAAATTCTTGCTGCCAATTTCACTTCAGTCTCCTTGAGTTCGATCAATACCCATTGTCGCTGCGCTCGCGCCGCGCCGCGGCGCCAAGCACCGCTTGAATGTCGGCGAGCAAGGCGCTCGCGCCGATGCGAAAGCGCTCGGGCGCGAGCGCGCCGGCGCCGAGCGTGCGTTCGACCAGGTCGCAGTAGCGCGCTGCGTCGGCCACGCTGCGGACCCCGCCCGAGGCCTTGAAGCCGACACGCGCGCACGCGCGCGAGTCGCTGGCGATCACGCTCAGCATCGTCAGCGCGGCCTGCGGCGTCGCGCTGACGGGCGTCTTGCCGGTGCTCGTCTTGAGAAAATCGGCGCCGGCGTCGAGTGCGATTCGCGCCGCCTGGTCGATGAGCGCGGGTTCGCGCAGTTCGCCGGTCTCCAGAATGACCTTCAGCAGCAGACCGTCGCACGCGCGGCGCACGGCGTCCAGCAGTGCCGTGCACGCCTGGACGTTGCCGTCCCGCAGCGCCCGGTAGGGCAGGACCACGTCGACCTCTTGCGCGCCGGCGTCGACGATCTGGCCGGTGTCGCGCAGCGCGCGGTCAACGTCAGTCGATCCCTCGGGAAAATTCGCCACGGCAGCGACCGCGATTTGGTTGGGCAGCTGCGTTCGCGCAAACCGCGCAAGCTGCGGCCAGACGCAGATCGCGGCGACGCCGCCATGCGCGGCCAGCGTCGCCGACGCGAGTTCGCACAGCGCCGCAACCTCGGATGGCGTATCGCTTGCGTTCAGACTTGTCAGGTCCAGGCACGCCAGCGCGATGCGTGCCACTTCAGTGGAATCTCGCGTCATGCGATTCAAACCTCCAGCGCGCCGATCAGTGCCTCGAGCAGCGGCACGGCGTGGGCACCTGCCGCCTGCGCCGCGGCGAGCGTGTGGGCGTGGCTCAAGGATGCGCCGTCCAGGCCGCAGCCCAGGTTCGTGAACAAGGACAGCGCCAGCACACGCAGGCCTTGCTGGCGCGCGACGATGGTTTCGGGCACCGTGCTCATGCCCACTGCGTGCGCGCCAAGCTGCTGCAGCATGCGGATCTCCGCCGGCGTTTCGAACTGCGGCCCGAGCATCCAGGCGTAAACGCCTTCGTGCAGCGTGACGCCGCGCTCGCGCGCGACCTGCTTTGCGGTGGCGCG
>JBEBHW010000776.1:0-2094 GCA_040081145.1 Burkholderiaceae bacterium | reverse complement strand
CGAGCACGGGCAGTTGACGGCCGGTCACCAGAAGGATGTGGTCATCAGCAACCAGTTGACCCAGCACCCGGATCGGGTGGCCATCTACGGCTGGCACCGGACGAATGGCATCGCGATCCAGCCGCTCGAGGTGCGCGCCGTGGCCGAGTACGACGCGGCCTTCGCGGCGATGAAGACGAAGCGCGCCGACGCCGTCATCGTGCAGGCGAGCCTGACGCGCAAGGTGGCGGCTGAGTTGGCGCTGAAACAGCGCCTGCCGGCGGTTTCGTTCACCAGCTTGTTCGCGAGGGAGGGCGGCGTGCTGACGTACGCGGCGAACCAGAATGACGTGTTCCGTCGCTCTGCGTATTACATCGATCGCATTCTGAAAGGCGCCAAGCCTGCCGACCTGCCCGTGGAGCAGCCGACCCGCTACGAGCTCACCATCAACCTGCAGACCGCGAAGGCGATCGGCATCGCGGTTCCGCGCGAGTTGCGGATTCGCGCCGACGAGGTGATCGAATAGCGACCGGTGACGGCGGGTCACGAACCCGCGCAACGCGTGCGCGGTGGGGGTTGCCGCGCAGGCCATAAACTTCGACCGCAAGATGCGCGCGCCGTCGCGTGCGCCAGTGCGGCAGCTCGCCCCACAAGGAGGCTTTTATGTTCGGACAAATGATGCAGCAGCCGCTGCTGATCTCGGCGTTGCTCGTTCACGCGCAGCGCCACCACGGCGAGCAGCAAGTCGTGTCGCGCCGCGTCGAGGGCGACATCCACCGGCTCAGCTACCGTGAACTCGCGGCGCGCGCGCGGCGCATGGCCAAGGCGATTGCGACGCTCGGTGTCAAGCCCGGCGCGCGCGTCGCCACACTCGCGTGGAACGGGCACCGGCACCTCGAGCTGTACTACGCGGTGTCTGGCACCGGCGCCGTGCTGCACACGCTGAACCCGCGCCTGCACCCGGACCAGGTGGTCTACATCGCGGATCACGCCGAAGACCAGGTGCTGTTCTTCGACTTGACCTTCCTGCCCATCATCGAGGCCGTCGCCGGCCGCTTGAAGACGGTGCGCCACCTGGTCGTGATGACGGATCGCGCACACATGCCGGCGTCGGTGAAAGTCCCCGACCTGCTCTGCTACGAAGACCTTCTCGAAGCGCAGAACGATCAATTCGAGTGGCCGCAGTTCGACGAAAACACCGCGTCGTCGCTGTGCTACACGTCCGGAACGACGGGCAACCCCAAGGGCGTTCTCTACAGCCATCGCTCCACGGTGCTGCACACCTACGCCGCGGCGCTGCCCGATGCGCTGAGCCTCTCCGCACGCGACGTCGTGTTGCCCGTCGTGCCGATGTTCCACGTCAACGCCTGGGGCCTGCCCTATGCCGCGTGCATGACGGGCGCGAAACTCGTCTTCCCCGGCCCGGGGCTGGACGGCAAGTCGCTGCATGAACTGTTCGAGTCGGAGAAGGTCACGCTGTCGGCCGGCGTGCCCACCGTCTGGCAAGGGCTGCTCTCGTATGTCGAAGCGAACAAGCTCAAGTTCAGCACCATGAAGCGCACCATCATCGGCGGCTCGGCGTGCCCGCCGGCGATGATGCGCACCTTTACCGAGCAGTATGGCGTGCACGTCCTGCACGCCTGGGGCATGACGGAGATGAGCCCGCTCGGCACCGCGTGCACATTCAAGGCGAAGCACGTCGACATGGATGCGCAGGCGCGCTACGCCGTGCAGGCCAAGCAGGGCCGGGCAATTTACGGCGTCGACATGAAGATCGTCGATGCTGACGGCAAAGAGCTGCCGTGGGACGGCACGGCCACGGGCGAGTTGCTGGTGCGCGGCCCGTGGATCGTCAGCGAGTACCTGAAGAGCGAAGGTGGCAGCCCACTGATTGACGGCTGGTTCCCCACCGGCGACGTGGCAAGCATCGACGCCGACGGTTACATGCAGATCACGGACCGCAGCAAGGACGTGATCAAGAGCGGCGGCGAATGGATCGGTTCGATCGACCTGGAAAACATCGCGATGGCGCACCCCAAAGTCGCGATGGCCGCGTGCATCGCCGCGTTCCACCCGAAGTGGGACGAGCGGCCGCTGCTCGTCGTCGTGAAGAAG
>JBEBHW010000775.1:0-2096 GCA_040081145.1 Burkholderiaceae bacterium | reverse complement strand
TTACGAAGCTGCGGGAGCCGCCGCCATCGAAATCGCGCCGATCTTTGCCGCAAGTTCGAGGAATTTTCCGGTCAGCGACCCTTTGCCTTCGGCGCCGGTGAATTCCGTGATGATGAAGTTCTCATTGCCGCGGCGCACTTCGAAGCGGTATGTCGCGTCGCCCGACGGGCGCGTGGAGATCACCATGTCGCTGCTGTCGCTCAGCAGCACATGGTTGTCGACCTGCGTTTCGGGCTCGAAGTACTTGCTGCCCTTGATCACTTTGACGAGGATCCACATACGAGCCTTTCTGCGGGCGAACCAGCCAGAGGAGGGAAGGGCGTTGGACGAGCGTCAGTGTCTCACGCGGGGGCCTGCCAGAATGACGATTACTCGACAAACTGCCCTCCCATGAAACTTCCGATCGTCTTACCCGCGGTGCTGCTCGTTGCGCTCGCGCTCAGCGCCTGCGTCAGCACGGGTCCGTCTGCGTACGCCGGGCAGGAGGCGCGGGACATCAAGGCCCTGTCGGCGCAAGAGGTGCAAGACCTCGTCGCGGGCAAAGGCATGGGCCTGGCCAAGGCGGCGGAACTGAATGGCTACCCGGGTCCCTCGCACGTGCTTGAGCTCGCCGCAGACCTGCGCCTGAGCACCGCGCAGCGCGAGCGTACCGAAGCGTTGTTCCGCAGCATGCAAGCCAAAGCCTCGGCGCTGGGCAAGACATTGCTCGCCGCGGAACGCGAACTCGACACGCTGTTCGCGACGCGGCGGGCCACTCCCGAAACCTTGGCTGCGCAGCTCGACCAGATCGGCCGACTGCAAGCGCAGTTGCGTGGTGCGCACCTCGAGGCGCACCTCGCGCAAGTGCAGATTCTCGAGCCCGAGCAGCTGGCGCAGTACGTGAAGCTGCGCGGTTATTCGGGCGCCGGCTCGCACAAGCACTGAAGCTGGCCGCTGCGCTGCGCGAGCCGCTTCGAGAACGCGCGCGTGTCGCTGCCGCTGAAATCGATGGCGCATTCGCTGCTCGTGTGGCTGGCGCTGGGCGGCGCTGTGTACCTCGCGCTGTGCGCCGCATTGTTCGTGTTTCAGCGCTCACTGATTTACGTCCCGCAGCCGCGCTCGGCAGGCAGTTCGGCGAACCTGCTCACCTTGCCCAGCGCGGCGGGCGAAGTGCTCGTGTCGACCCGTCCGCACGCTGGCCCGAGCGCGGCGATCTACTTCGGCGGCAACGCCGAAGACGTGTCGCAAAGCCTGCCCGGCCTGGCCGCCGCCTTCCATGACCACTCGATTTACCTGCTCCACTACCGCGGCTACGGCGGCAGCGCGGGTGCGCCTTCGGAAGCTGCGCTCGTCGCCGATGGGCTGGCGTTGTTCGACAAGGTCCACGCCGACCATTCGCGCATCGTTGTGATCGGGCGCAGCCTGGGCAGCGGCATCGCGGTGCAAGTCGCGAGCCGGCGCGGCGCGGCCCGGCTGGTTCTCGTGACGCCCTACGACAGCCTCGCCGAGATTGCGGCAAGCCAGTTCGCATGGTTCCCCATGCGCTGGCTGTTGCGCGACACCTACGAGTCGTGGCGCGATGCACCGCAGGTCAGTGCACCCACGACGCTCATCGCCGCCGAGCACGACGAAGTGATTCCGCGCGCGAGCACGGAGTTGCTGCACACGCGATTTGCAAAGGGAATCGCTTCGCTCGAAGTGTTGCCGGGGACCGGCCACAACACGGTGGAGCAAAGCCCGCGCTATTGGGCGGCGTTGATAGGCTCGCCGAATTTCTGAATCTGCCACCAACAAACCGTCGCGCGAAGCGACCAATTCGGTCGACCCGCTATGGGCTGCGACCGAGGGCACGGGCATACTGGTTCAATCCACGCGAGCCACCGACGCACCAGGCTGCGAGCACTCGGACAAGACTCGCGTCTTCAGCTCGTCAGATTGCCACCGTCGCGGCGCGCGTTTGGAGTCTGCCATGGTGTCCACCTATTTGCTTGGTGGACACCATCCTGTCCAGTGAGCGACGGAGATTCAAGGCGGCTTTGCTGCGCGCTTACCGCGCGCCGTGAAGCGCGCGCGACCCACGTAGCCGACGACGATCTTCAGCCCATCGAGGTTTCAAT
>JBEBHW010000774.1:0-2101 GCA_040081145.1 Burkholderiaceae bacterium | reverse complement strand
GAGTGCTTCACCACCAAAGATGACGTACCGCAGCGCGAATGCGGCCTGGGGTTGAGCGACGTCGGCCTCGATCAGCTGAGAGAACGCTGTCGGCGTTTGGTTGAGTACCGTCACCTTCTCGCGAAGCAGCAAGTCGCGAAATGCATCGGGGCTGCGGCTGATATCCAGCGGCACGCTGACGAGTCGGCCGCCGTAGAGCAATGCCCCCCAGATCTCCCATACCGAGAAATCGAAGGCGTACGAATGAAACAACGTCCAGACGTCAGCTGCCGAGAATTCGAACCACGCTGCGGTGGCAGTAAACAGGCGAACTACATTGTGGTGCGTGACGCATACGCCCTTGGGCTGTCCCGTGGAGCCCGACGTGTAGATTACATAGGCCAGGTCGGCAGCACCAGCCGTCGCCCCCAAATTGAAGTCATTTGACGGATCAGGCGCTGTGAGGCTTGGATCGTCCAGACAGATGGTCACTGAGGCCACGCCTGCAAGAGAACTCGCCAGGCTTGCTTGGGTGAGCAGAAGCGAAGCTCCCGCGTCTTCGAGCATGAAGGCAATGCGGTCTCTCGGGTAGACCGGGTCAAGTGGCAAATAGGCGCCACCCGCTTTGAGAATCGCGAGCATGCCTATCACCAACTCGCAATTGCGTTCGGTATGCAGGCCGACCAAGTGGGTGGGCCCGACACCCATTTCGCGCAAGCGGTGCGCGACCACGTTGGCCCGACTATTGAGGTCGGCATAGCTCAGGTGCAGCCGCGTTCCGTCCGCTGCGCTGGCGGTAAGGGCAATCGCACCCGGTGTTCGCGCTACTTGTTGCTCGAACAATTCGTGCAGCGCATTCGCTTGCGGGTGGCGCATGGTTGCCATTCAATTCAATTCTTGAGCTTGACGCTTCAGCGCCAGGGAATGCGGCTGAACGCGTCGAAGGTGACTCGATGGCACGCCCCTACTGCCCAGTGCAATAGCCATCTAAGGTTATCGCAGCATCGCAAGGCCCTATGCGCCGAAGTAACCTGGGATGCACGTCTTCATTGTCAGAATCGGACAATCGGGCGCCGGGAATCACCATTCACTCACCATTGAAAAAAGCGCACAACCTCGTCGCGTCGCGCGAGTGTGTCGGCCACACCAAGGGCCATCAATTCTCGCGTGTAGGGCGCCTCGAACAAGAGGTAGCTTGCCAATGCCGCCCCGCGCGCATCGACCCCTCGCCCGGAGACACCCACGCCACGCAGCATGGCCCGAATCGCCGCGGGTAGGCTCCCCAAGTGTTTCGCTGCCATATCGTCAAGGCGCTGACTCGGCGCAATCACAAGCACTTCAAGCGGCCGCAAAGCTGTTTCCGACCGCGCCTGAGGAGTCAACAGCTTCAATGTGCTGTTGATGCGCTGCAGGCGTTCGACGTCGACCGCCAACGCGTCCAAGAAGATGTTCGAAAGCGCATGCCCTGCGATCTGCGCGAGGTTCGGATATTCGCTGCTGCCCGCTCGTTCGCCGGGAGGTTCATGCATGCGCCCCGCGCCGATCACGAAGATGCGTTGAGCGCCAAGGTGAACCGCCGCAGAGATCGGCGCGGATTGACGCATCGAGCCATCGCCGCAGAATTCGAGATGACCATTGATGTCGAGCGCCACCGCCGGGAAAATGAAGGGAATCGCCGACGATGCAAGCAGGTGCTGCGCATTGATTTCTCCACGCACAGCGATTCGCTGCGAGCGCGTCCAGGGAACGATATCTTGCGCGGACTGGTAGAACGTGACGTGCAGGCCCGAACCGTAGCTCGAAGCGGTCACTGCAAGCGCCTGCAGATGCCCTTCGCGCAACGCTTCACTGAGTTGCTCGGTTCGAACCAAGCGTTGCAGCAGCAACTCAAGCGGCGCATTGTCCAGCAATGAGCGTGGTCTCGCACGTCGCCAGCGGGCAATCATCCAGCCCAGCGACATCATCGTCAGCCACTGCGCGCCAGTGCGGATTACGCCGATCGAATCGGACCGGTAGACTTGTTCAGCGTGAAACCCCTCCCAGACTTCGCAAAGGGCCTGGACAGCGGCATCGAAATTCGCGGCGCGACAGGCCAAGGCAGCCGCGTTGATCGCACCGGCTG
>JBEBHW010000086.1:0-9570 GCA_040081145.1 Burkholderiaceae bacterium | reverse complement strand
GTGCAGCGCTGGCTCGCGCGCGGCCTGGCCACCGCGACGATCCACAACTACCTGAGTTTTCTGAGGAGCTACGGCGGCTGGATCGGCAAGCCCGGCATGGTGCGCGAGCCGCAGTACTACGTCGGCACCGAATCTCCGCACGCGCATCGCAGCCAGGTTGCCACCGTCGACCACAGCTGGACCGCGAAGAGCGTCGACATCGATGCCAAGATCGCCGAGGTCTCGGCATTCGACCCCTGGGTGGGACTGCAACTGGAGTTGTGCGCCAGGTTCGGCATGCGCCCCAAGGAGGCGCGGCATTTCCGCCCGCACGGCGCGGTGATCCCGCGCGCAGCCGCGATTGCGCGCGACGCCGATGCCTTCCCCGAGCACGACACGTTCCTGCGCATCAGCCACGGCACGAAGGGCGGGCGGCCACGCGATGTGCCGATCACGAGCGACGCACAGCGCGATCTGCTGGCACGCTTGACCGAAGCCGTCGCGTCAGGCATGTACGTCGGACGGCCCGGCTGCACCAGCACCCAAAACTCCACGCGCTTCTACTACGTCATTCGCAAGTTCGGCATCTCGAAGGATCAGCTCGGTGTGGTTGCGCATGGGCTTCGGCATCAGCACGTCAACGACGCGTTTCAAGACGACACCGGCTGCGCGTCGCCAGTGCGTGGCGCAACGGCGCGCCCCGCCAATGACGACGAAGCGCGTCAGCGCGCGGCTCGCCGGCTCGGCCACAACAGGCCTGGCGTGACTTCATGCTATCTTGGCTCGAACGCTAAGCTCGCATCTGCCGAATTGGACTCACCGACTGCCGGCGAGCCGACGGCGTGAAGTGATTGCGCTCCGGCACTCGGCCCGCATTCGAGACTATCCTTGCAGCTTCGACCAAATGTGGATGCACAACTTCATGGCTACGAAGAAGACCGGCCCTACCCTCGCGACACTGAATGCGCAGATCGCCAAATTGCAGGCACAGGCTGACGCGCTGCGCGCCAAGGAGATTGCCGAAGTGGTCGCCCGAATCCAAGAGGCGATTGAGCACTACGGCTTGACGGCGGCAGACCTAGGCCTCGACGGTACGCAATCGAAGGCCGCCAAGGCTGCAGGCGGCGCCGCAGCCCAGAAATCGAAGGGGAAGGCTGCCAGCAAGAAGCCCGCCAGAAAAATCAAGTTCGCAGACGGGCAAGGCAACACCTGGGGTGGCATGGGCAAGCGGCCCGACTGGTTCAAGGCGGCACTTGCGGCCGGCAAGAAGCCGGAGGATCTGCTGGCCACGACTGCTGGCTGATCGTCGCTGAACGGGCCACAACGGCTCGGCAGCGACACGCCGTTCGACAACGGCACCAGCGGTCAGACCGTCTGTTCGAAGCGCCGCTTTGGTGCGCCGATCCAGCGACGGCGCCGAACGGCCTCAGCAAGAGTAGAGCGCGATCTCGCTGTTCGCGATTCGATGCGCCAGCGCGCTCGACCACGCACCCAGTTCCGTATCACAGGTCGGGCTGACCTCGGCCTTCGGCACCGGCGACAAGCAAGGAACATCGATGGACGACTTGCCCGACCATATCTTCCCCAGCAGCGAATCGGTCGTCGACTGCGCGGGCGGCCTCCGCCACTTCGAGTCTCGAAGTTCGGAACCTGCCAAACCACAGTCGGCAACGGCGACGTTGCCGACGCTCGACCTGCGGCGACGAACGTCGGCATCAGACTGGCTGCTGCCATTCGCGGTCGCATCATCAAACAACAGCTGCCACCTGTAGCGGACTTTCACCCATGTGCAAATCGAACCCTCGCTGGCGGTCGCGTGGTCGATCGGCTCGTTCGTGACATTGCGGGGACGTTCTCCCCACCTCGCAACACTGAGCACGGCCCTCAAGCCACCGGCAACGGCCGCATCGTCGCGCACCTCCGTTGAAGCGAAAATGAGGCCTTGACAAGTGGCGGCGTCGTTGAATGGCTGCCGTAAGGAGCCGGCATGGGGCGAGCCAAAGACGCGTGGATGGAGGAACAGGAGCGCGGTTGGGCGGATCCCGGCACTTTCGTCTGCGACCGCTGCATCCATGACCCGTATCTCGCCGATATCGTCCGGCAGAACGCGCAGCAGCGCCATTGTGACTACTGTGGCCGCCGTGCGAGGTTGGCCAATGCCGCGCCAGCGGCCGACGTCATCGAAGCGATCGGCAAAGCCGTGCACCACTACTACAACGATCCGACAGACGCCGGCGTGCCCTACGACGGTGGCTTCATCGTCGAGCCCGTTGGTATCGACGAGGTCCTGCTGGACCTAGGACTCGATTGCAGCGATGCGTTCTCGCAAGCCGTGGGTGACGCATTCGGTGCCTCCATGTGGGTGCCGTCTGTACGCGGACACTGGAACGGTTCGCAGCTGTCGGACCGAATGCGCTACTCGTGGTCGTCCTTTCAACAGCTCGTCAAGCACAAGACGCGCTACCACTTCGCTCACCGCCAGGCCGATGATCGGGAAGAGTTGTCGCCCACGGAATTTCTGGAAGCCATCGGCCACGCGGCAGAAACGCTCGGTATCGTTGGCACCATCGAGCGCGGCACCCTGTTGCACCGTGCGCGCGTGCGAGTGGCAGGCAGCGCGTGGGAGCCGGATGCGCAGACCATGGGCGCACCACCTAGCGGCCTAGCCTCGGCCGGACGCATGAACCCGCCTGGCATCAGCTATTTGTATTGCGCGCTCGAGCGCGAGACTGCCATGGGCGAACTCGCGCCTGCACCGCCAATCGAATTGGTAGCCGCGCAGTTCGCGCTAAGCAGCGACGTGCGGGTGCTCAACCTCTGCGAATTGCCGAAGTCGCCGTCGGTCTATGACGTTGCGCGCAACGACGAGCTCGAGTGGCTTGGCTTTCTGCACAGCTTCGCGCGCGAGATCTCCCGGCCGGTGCGCAAGGACGGTAGCGAACACGTCGACTACGTGCCTTCTCAGGTTGTGTGCGAGTGGTTCGCACAGGTGCATAGCGAAGGCGACGGCGGCGCGACTTTGGACGGCATTCTGTATCCCAGCGCAGTCGTCCCGGGAGGCAAGAACTTGGTGCTCTTCCCCCAGCGGGACGCGCTCCGCAAGGCAATGTTCAATGCGGTCGAGTTTCGTGCATACGAAAAGCTCGAATTGACCAATTGGGTGAAGCTGGCCTCTGCGCTTGGGTTTGCGCATAGGCGGCAGACGTGATGCGAAGTGAGGTCCTCTACCTGCCCAGCTATAGCTCCGAGTTGAACCCCGACGAGATGGTCAACGCCGACCTAAAGCAGGCTGTCACCACGCTCGTGCCGGCGCGCACGAAACCGCAACTGGTCAACGTCACCTCAAAACACCTTCGCAGCGTGCAGCGACGGCCCGAGCGGATCAAGATCTGCCTCGAACACGAGCAGGTTCCTATCCGGCCCGAGTTCAATGCTTCAATGCCGGCTTTGTGATGGCATGCGGGGTCGCGGGTTGCGATCTTGGGCGACCTTGTTTTGGTCCGATGCTATCGTGCAGGCCAACAACGGTCTTGCGCGCCAAGAGGAACTGGCCGATCCCAGGTACAAGGACGCAGGGGGCATCTTCGACATCATGGCGATGACGGTCATCCACACCCACCTCGCCGTTGGCGCGCCATGACCGCCGAGGGGCATGACATTCCGGCTCCAGTGGCCCCGGCACCCGCCACAGCGGCGCAGGTAGCCGGCGGCCCCGTCATCCCACCTCAGCAGCAGCTTCTGCTGTATTCGGAGGATCAGTGGGAGGACTTCGTGCACGAGTGGGCCCACTATTTCCTGAAGCACCAGTACACCGAGGTCAAGCGCTTTACGGGGGCGGGCGATCGTGGCATCGACATCGCCGGGCTCACCGACGCGCAGAAGCTTCAGGGCATGTGGGACAACTACCAGTGCAAGCACTACGACCACGCGTTGAGGCCGAGCGACGCATGGGTCGAAATCGGCAAGATCATTTGGCACTCGTTCAAGAAGGACTATCGGGCCCCGCGGCGCTACTTCTTCGTCGCTCCGAAGGGCGCTGGCACGGGCCTCTCCGCGCTCCTGGCCGATAGCGGGAAGCTTCGCGCCGGGCTGATCGCAAACTGGAACAAGTACGTTCGCACCGAGATCACTAGCAAGCAGGAGGTCGTCCTTGAAGGCGATCTTCTCGCTTACGTCAACGGCTTAGACTTCTCCTTCTTCGACGCGAAGAGCTCCCTGCAACTCGTTGAAGAGCACCGGCAGACTCCGTGCTTCGCCGCGCGGTTCGGCGGAGGCCTCCCGGCACGTCCCGCCGCGCCACAGCCGCCCTCTGCTGTCGCGGGCCACGAAAGCCGCTACATTGGCAAGCTGCTCGATGCCTACGCGAACCACACGAAGACCGCGATCACGGACCCCGGTGCGCTGAAGGCGGTCCCCAAGCTCAACGCGCACTTCGGGCGGCAGCGTGAGGCCTTCTACCAGGCTGAAGCGCTCCGCGTGTTCGCCCGCGATTCGGTTCCGGCTGGAACGTTCGAGGCCCTGCAGGGGGACATATACGGCGGCGTCATCGACACGCACGACGCCGACCACGCGGACGGCTATGCGCGGGTCTGCGAGGTGACGAAGGCGGCGCGCGGCATGCAGATCACGTCCAATGCGCTGATCTCCTGCACGAACCCCAAGGATCGCGACGGCATCTGCCATCAGCTCGCGAACGAGGACCGCCTGCAATGGATCAAGCCATGACGCAGCAGGCTCGGCATCCGATGACCTTCAATGGTCCGCTGGAGGCCGGTATCCGCGCCGTCGCGCTGCTCGGGGCGGCATACCCAGGCCGCTACGACCTGCAGCGTCTCGTCGCCTTCGACTACCTGCTTGTTCACACCGGCGACATCAGCGGCCCCGAAAGCCTTCATCCGCCCGCGCCGCTGCACTCGGCGGAGTTGCTGGTGCGCCGCAAGCTGGTGGAGGCAGGGCTGATGCTGATGATGACGCGAGACCTGGTTGTGCGCGCCATCACCGGCGAAGGCATCAAGTACGAGGCGGGTGAGAATGCCGCCACTTTCCTCAACTCGATCACGTCGCCCTACCTTGTGTCGCTCAAGGAGCGGGCATCGTGGCTGGTGGCGTCTCTCGGCGGGCACACGGATCAGGAGTTCCGCGCGGTGATGCGCCGCTTCTTTGACGACTGGGTTGAAGAATTCCAGACAGTAGAACGCAGTCTCGGGGGGGCGACATGACATTGCCGCCATCGGGGCTCCGACTCCGACGTCTGAGTTTCACCGGTCCGCAGAAGCCCGTGGCGTCGGTGACCTTCGGCCCCGGTCTCAACGTCCTCTATGGCGCGTCGGACACGGGCAAGTCATTCATCGTCGAGGTCGTTGACTTCATGCTCGGCGGAAAGCCGCCGCTCCGGGAGTTTCCGGAGCGGGTTGGCTATGACCGCATCCTCCTTGGCATCGAAACACTCGGGGGTTCGCTATACACGGTCGTTCGCAGTGTCGATGGGGGCTCGTTCCTGCTCTACGAGGGCCTTCACGAAATCGTGCCTGGCGACGACGTGCAGCCGCGGGCGCTGGGCGAGCAGCACAGCGAGAAGAACGACGCCAACCTGTCCTCCTTCCTGCTGGCGCTATGCGGGCTCGCCAACAAGCGCGTGCGCCGGAATTCGCGCGGCGAGACGAACAGCCTGAGCTTTCGCAACATCGCCCGGCTGCTGATCGTGACCGAGACCGAGATCATGCAGCAGCGATCGCCGCTCTCCGACGGCAACGCCGTCGCGGATACGACCAACCTCTCGACCTTCCGGCTGTTGCTGACGGGTGTCGATGATTCTGCGCTCGTCACGAGCGCGCAGCGCGAGCCAGAGGAGCTTTCACGCGATGCCCAGTTGGAACTGCTCGACCAGCTTCTCGGTGACTACAGGGATCGGCTGAAGGAACTGACGAAATCTCCCGACGAACTTGAGGAGCAGCTTGAGAAGATCGACGCCTCGCTCCGCCAGCACGCTTCAGCGCTGAGTTCGACTGAGGCGGAATTCCAGCAGGTTGCCACCCGCCGCCGGGAGCTTCGCAAAAGGCTTGAAGAGGGCAAAGACAGGCGCAACGAGGTCGGCACGCTGCTTGAGCGATTCACCTTGCTCAAGCGTCACTATGCGTCTGACATCGAGCGGCTGCGCGGCATTGAGGAGGGGGGCACACTGTTCGGCGTACTCGGCTCGGCAAGCTGTCCGCTTTGCGGTGCCGAGCCCGCGCATCATCGGCAGGAGGCGGAGTGCGACGGAAACGTCGAAGCGGTCGTCGATGCCGCGCGCAAGGAGATCGCAAAGATCGAGCTGCTTCAGTCCGAGCTTGCGGTCACCATCAGGGACCTTCAGCGGGAGAGCGCAGGCTTTGATCGACGACTGCCGGGCGTGATGGAGGAACTTCAATACCTGTCAGGCCAGGTCGATGGGTTCATCGGGCCAAGGCTGGCGATGCTTCGGACCTCCTATTCCGAGTTCGCGGACAAGCGCGGCGAGGTCCGCGAGGCTCTCGCCCTGTTTGAAACGGTGAAGGACATGGAACGCCGCCGCGCCGACCTGGAAAAGGGGCAGGACGAGCGCGCGCAGGTATCGGTCGCGCAGGGCGACATTCCGGCGTCCGTCGCAGAAGGCTTTGCACTGCGCGTCGAGGGCATCCTTAAGACATGGCACCTCCCGGACGCCGGTCGCGTGTTCTTCGATCCGAAATCGCGCGATCTTGTCATCGCAGGAAAAAACCGGATCGCGCGCGGCAAGGGACTTCGCGCGATCACGCACGCAGCCTTCACGCTCGGCCTGCTCGACTATTGCCGGAACAGTGCCACTCCGCATCCCGGATTCGTCATCCTCGACTCGCCTCTGCTTGCCTACCGCGAACCCGACGGCAACGAGGACGACCTTACCGGGACCGACCTGAAGGAGCAGTTCTACTCTTACCTTGCCGCGTGGCCCCAGGACCGGCAGGTCATCATCGTCGAGAACTCCGATCCGCCATCGGCGATCAAGTTGCTATCACAGGTCGAGATGTTCAGCCGGAATCCGCACAGTGGGCGCTACGGCCTGTTCCCTATCTCGACGCATCAGGCGACTGATCTGCTCTGAGACCGCGTCCATGCAGGCAGACGACTTCTTCGCTGGTCGCTGCACCTCGTGCTGTTGATGTTCACGCCGCCCGCAGTCGCCAGCTCCAACGGCCGCTTGATGTCACTGAGCGTGAACTCGCTCAGCAGCAGGCACTGACCGCTGACGCTGCAATGCTGACTTTGCTGCCGCCGACTCGGAGGTTCGCGTCGCGGTATTCGGGAGCATTCGGGGACGCGCGATGCGCGGCAACACAATCATTGAGCATCGGGCGGACACATGATCATGCGACAGTTTCCGGTCGGGCTACCAGAGTCGATCGCCAAGTGGCAGACTCACCAAGCTTCCTGTCGGCGCTCGTGCTGGCACAGCCTTCACCCCGGGCCGTCTTCGGTTCTGGTTGAGGTTCCGGGTGTTCACGCACTCGGCGTTAGCGGTCGTGACCCGCACTTGAATCGGCCAATTTGGCCATGTCGCGCAAGCGATGAATCTCTTTCTTCGAAGCCATCGCTCGTGAGAGCGAAAACCACTGGCCACCGACGCGAGTCGGTTGCCTGAATCCCGGGGACGCAAGTCCTGAATGTGCGAGAGACCCACTGCTTCGGCATGGGTCTCCTCGCCTATCCATGGGCCCGCCGTTCGGCGGTGCCTTCAACCCGCATGGGGAACACGCGTTTCTCCATCCGGGGGCGTGGTGTGCCCTCTGCTCACGCAAAGGAGGACGACCATGTCGTCGAACACGTCACGTCACGTCGCATGCCGCCTGCTCGGCGGCTCTGGCCGGCCGCAGCTCGTCGCGGCGCCGGCCCGCAAGCTCCCCGCCTTGTGTGCACCGTTCGGCCGTACCCCGGCAGACGCGGTGTTCACTCGTCGTGGAGGGTTCGTCTCCACGAAATTCTCCGGAGCGAACCATGTCAGAAGCCTTTGACATCGCGCTTGCGTCGCGGCAGTTCAATGCCCAGCTGAGCCGCCTTGCAGTCGAAGAGGAGCGCGCCTGGGCGCTGCTGTATGCAAGCGTTGGCCGAGCCTTCACTGCCGAAGAAGTCGTCAAGCAGCTCGATACCGACGCGCAAGCCCGGCAGAGCCACCTGGCGCTGTACCTGCGCGCAAGGACGACGCTGCGCGAGCACAAGGCCAGCGAAGCACGCAATCAGCGCATTGCTGCGCTCGTGCAATCTGCTCTGCGCTCGGTCGTGACGCTGCTGGTGATCGGCCCTTACCGCTTGCTTCGTTCGGTGCTGTATTCCGGTGCCGCCGTCGTTGCGGTGGAGCTGCTTCCCACGGCCAGCAGGCGTCCGGCAAAGGGGCGCGCCAGCACCCTCAAGCGTGAGCCCGACTTCGCAAGAGCCGACGAGCGTTTTGCGTCGCCGACGCACTGGCCGATGTAGTCATCCAGGCGTCAATCAATGCGAACACGCAAGCCGCATTGACAGCGCGCAGCTCGCCTGCGCAACCCAAACGGGGACACCGTCCCCGCGCGGGGAATCGGTGTTCCCCCATCCAAACGGAGAACACCCATGAACCTGACTCTGCTCGACCGCGAGCAACTCGAAGCCATCCTCCTCGATCCGCCCCGGGTCGAGGCACAGGCCCTCCAGTGCTCCGACAGCATCACGCTCGACTGCCTGCCTCGCGGGCCGGCCGAGCGAAGCACCCGCATCCGGCATGTGCTCGCCGCCGCCCACGAACTGCTGGTTCGTGTGGCCAACTCGGCGCTGATCGGCCGCTCGGTGCTCGGCAACCCGGCCGTCGTCAAGGACTACTTCAAGGTCCATTTCGCCGGCGCCGAGCGCGAAACCTTCGTCGTGATTTTCCTGGACGCGCAGATGCGCGTCATCGCGAGCGAAGAACTCTTCGCCGGCACGCTGTCGCAGACCAGCGTTTATCCGCGCGAAGTCGTGAAGCGCGCGCTGCACCACAACGCGGGCGCGGCGATCTTCGGGCACCCGCACCCGAGCGGCCAGGCTGAACCTTCGCGCGCTGACGAGATGTTGACGCAGACCTTGAAGTCGGCGCTGAACCTCGTCGACGTTCGGGTTGTCGATCACATCGTGGTGGCTGGCTCGACTTGCGTCTCCTTTGCCGAAAGGGGTCTTGTGTGACAACGCCCTCGTCCTCAGCGACGGAGCATCGATTCCGCAAGACCGGAGACCACGAGTACGTCTGCGTGACCTGGTTCGAGCGCGACCGCCGGAACGTGCGCCTCGAAACTCCTCGCGGACGGGTGGTCTTCGACTTGTGGGACGACGACGTCACCGACGCCGTTGACAGCGGCTACCTCACGGTGCCACGCGTCCCCCGAGCCAGCGACGCCGACTGGCACCCCCACGCAGTCGCCTACGCGATTGACACAGGTCGCATCTGAGCGCCGCTCGCTGCCCTTTCCTTTGCCAGCCTTTCGGAGCGCGCCCTCGTGGCGCGCTTTCCTTTTCGTCATGGGACCGTTTCGTCACCCCCACCTTCGCTATCCTGTGGTCATGGCTTTGCCCACAGTGCGCAAGATCTCGGAG
>JBEBHW010000773.1:0-2109 GCA_040081145.1 Burkholderiaceae bacterium | reverse complement strand
CACTTCGGCGCGCAGCGTTCCTGAGGAAAGGCGTTCATCCATGGCGTGAGGGTTCTGCGCGGTGTGGATGCGTAGCTTGTGCCGCCGACACCGATCAGAGTTTGACCTTGATCAACCAAGGCGCACCGGGATCAAGGAAGACTGGTCCGGTCGTCAAGCGTTCAAAGCAGCTCTTCCGACACGAACGCACCGAACAGGTCGGAGACGATCGCGCGCCACCAGCTCGCGCCGGGCTCGTCGGTGTAGCGCACCGCTTGTTCGCCTTCGCGGCCCAGCCACAACAGGGGCGAGTTCGGGTTGCCGGGCTCGCTGAGGCTCACTTCGTAGGCCTGGTCAAGTGCGGTGGCGTCCTGGAACATCGCGGCCAATTGCTCTCCGAGTTCGGGGCTTTCGATGGTGATGGCGATTTCCGTGTTCGACAGGCGAGAGCGCGGGTCCAGGTTCATCGAGCCCACGACCACCACCTTGCGATCCACGGCGATCGCCTTGGCGTGCAGACTCGCTCCCGACGAAAGGCCCGATCGCGTGCGCCGTGCGGGATCGCGCCGCAGTTCGTGCAAGTGCACGCCACAGGCGAGCAGGCGCGGCCGGTAGCGGGCATATCCTGAATGCACTGCGGGGACGTCTGTGGAGGCGAGTGAATTCGTCAGGACGCGCACATCGACACCCCGCCGGGTCAGGGCACACAACAATTCGATGCCGCGCCCGCTCGGAATCAAATACGGCGTGACCAGGATCACTTCGTGCTTCGCCGCTTCGACGAGAGGGCGCAGCGCAGCGAGAATTCTCCCCGTGTTGGCGGGAGTCGTCTTGTCAATTTTTCCCGGCGGGTCGTAGACGGCCCACGCGCGGGCTGCAGTGAACGACACACGCCCCTCGCGCAGCTCGCGCCCCAGTTCTGCCGAACGCAGTGCCTGCGCGTATTCGGTCTCGCGAAAATGCGCGGCGTGCGCGGCAAACCCCGAGACCACATCCTCCAACTCGGCGCGGCTTGGCGCATCGCCGATGAAGGCCGAAATCGGTATCGCCCATTCGCTGTTCCAGTATTCGTCGAAACTGGCAGAGGCCTCGGCCACCACCGGCCCGGCGGTCAGGACGTCGAGGTCGGCAAAGTCGCGTTCGCCCCACGCCCCGAAGTACGCGTCGCCGAGGTTGCGCCCACCGATGACGGCGACCGCGTTGTCGGCAATCCAGAGTTTGTTGTGCATGCGCCGGTTCAGCCGGTCGCTGTCACCGATGAATTCGAACAAGCGGGACATGCCGAAGGGTGCGCGCTGCAGGAACGGGTTGAAGATCCTGATCTGCACGTTCGGGTGCGCCGCCAGTGTCGCGAGGTCGAAGTCGCGCCCCGCCGCCCCGATGTCGTCGAGCAGCAGGCGCACGCGAACCCCGCGCTGCGCGGCGAGCAAGGTCCGGTAAAGAAGCAAGGTGGCCGTGGCGTCCTGCGCCACCACGTAGTACTGCATGTCGATGGTGCGCTCGGCGGCTTCGGCGAGCGCGGCACGCATGACGAAGGCTTCGACGCCGGACGCGAGCAGGCGCACGCCCGAGGTGTCGCCCGAGGCGGGGTAGCGCGACAGGTAGGCGCGACCAAGCAAGCTGTCTTGCGTCTGCGCCACGGCGTACGAAACAGGGCGCGCAACGTCCAGGCGAAGCGTCGAACAACCCGGGAGAAGTGCCAGCAAGGCGAGCGCGAGCCATGGGCGCAATGGCATGCCGGCGAAAAGTCTGCGCATCATGGGTGCAACTGTGGACCTTGGGGCCGTGTGCCGCTTGACACAAGTCAATGCGGCCGAACTGCGCCAGCTCATCGTCGGCGCCGCGCCCCCTGCATGATCCGACGATGATCGACGCTGCCCGTTTCAGTGCCTGCGGCTTCTTCCGTGTTGCGCCGGGTCAAGGCGCCCCGGAGCAGGCCACCTAGACTGCATCGACGGTCGCATCCTTGTTGACCGGCGCGGTGCGCGGGTTCAATTGAAAGGAATCGCAATGAAGAACTGGTTGGTCGTGGCAAATTCGGCGAAGGCCCGGGTGCTCGAAGAAGCCGGCGAGTCGGGAGCCTATGTTCACTTGGCGGACCTGGTGCATCCGCAAAGCCGGCAAAAGGGC
>JBEBHW010000772.1:0-2118 GCA_040081145.1 Burkholderiaceae bacterium | reverse complement strand
CGTCGATGTCGCTTTGCACGCGCTGCGCGACGCGCGCCAGCGAAGCAGCGTCGAAGCCCATTTCAGCGGCGGCGACGGCCAAGTTCTCTTTGCTCGTGATTTTCATGTCTCTCTTCCTGGGCTGTGGCGGGTGGCGTTGCGGTGTGGGGCGCTGCCGGCGCGCATCTACTGCGTCGTGATCTTCGCGTCGCGGATCACCTTGCCCCAGCGCGTGAACTCCGACTCCAGATACGCCTTGGAGTCCTTCACCGTCGTCACGCCCATCGTTCCCACCGTCACGCCCACCTTGTTCAGGTCGGCGCGCACTTGCGGCTCGGCGAGCAGCGCCGTCATCTCCTTGTTGAGCCGCGTCACCACCGCCTCGGGCGTCTTGGCGGGAACAAGCACGCCTTGCCAGAACGAGAAGCTGAGCGGCACGCCCTGCTCGGCAAACGTCGCCAGATTCGGCGCGCCTTCGGTGCGCTGCGGCGTGTCGATGGCGAGCATGCGCACCTTGCCGGCGCGCCAGTTCGCTTCGGCCAGGCCGTAGGGCGCCATCATCGCGTCGACCTGGCCGCCGATCACTGCCGCGAGTGCCGGCCCCGAGCCCTGATACGGGATGTGCAGCGTCTGGATTCCCGTGAAGGTATTGAACGACTCCATGCGGATCTGCCCGCCGCTGCCCACGCCCCACGAGCCGTAGCTCAGCTTGCCCGGATTCGCTTTGGCGTATTCGACGAACTCGCTCACCGTGTTCACCGGCACCTTGGGGTTCACGATCAGCGCGTTCGGCATGCTGCCGACGAGGGAGATCGGCGTGAAGTCGGCCAGGGCGTCGTAGCGCACGTTGGCAAACACGTGCGGGTTGATCGAGTGCGAGTCGGCCACCGTGTACTGGATCGTGTAGCCGTCGGGGTCGGCACGCGCGACGAACTCGGTGCCCACCATGCCGCTCGCGCCGCCGCGGTTTTCCACGATCACCGGCTGCTTGAGGCGCTCGCCGAGGTATTTGGCGACGATGCGCGCCACCGAGTCGGTGCCGCCGCCGGCGGGCCAGGCGACGATCATCTTGATCGGGCGCTCCGGGTAAGTCGACTGCGCCACCGCGGCGCCGGGCCAGGCTGCGCAATAGCACAAAAGGGCCCACAGCAATTTGCGCAATGTCATGACGTCGCTCCTGGAGGTCGGCTAAGAGCGAGAAGTCTAGAAGCAGCGCGAGACGCCGCGACTCTCGAAGATTCGAATACATAGAATAAGCAAAATGAATACCGATGAGGTCCGGCTGCTGCGAGTTTTCCTGGTGCTGATGGCCGAGCGCAGCGTGTCGCGTGCGGCGCAGCGCGTGGGCATGAGCCAGCCTGCCGTGAGCCAGGCGCTGGCGCGCTTGCGGCGCCTCTTCAACGACCCGCTGCTGCTGCGCTCGAACCGGCTGCTCACGTCGACGGCGCGCGCCGTCGAGCTCGAAAAAGGAGTGCGCAAACTCGTCGAAGACTACGATCGGCTGGTCGTCAACGTCGAGCCCTTCGACCCCGCGACGTCGGCGCGCACCTTCGTCTTCACCGCGCCCGAATTCGGCGAGCGCCGACTCGTGCCGCAACTGTTTCGTCGGCTGCGTACCGAAGCGCCGAACATCCGCGTCGAAGTGCGTGCACCGGACCCGGAACGCGCCTTCGAGATGCTGGAGGCCGGCGAGGTCGATCTGCGCATCGCCTGGCTCACCCAACCCCTCGCGTCGCTGCGGTCGATGCAGCTGTTCCAGGACCGCATGGTTTGCATTGCGGACGCCCGGCATCCCACGCTTCGCGGCGAGCTGAGCCTGGCGCAATTCCTGACGCTGCCGCACGCGCGAACGCTGGGCACGACGCACGCCACATCGATCCGCGTCATCGACGAGGCGCTGGCGCGCCATGGCAAGAAGCTCGAGCGCTCGTTTCTCGTGCAAAACCTGCACACGATTCCCACCACGCTGGGCGGTACCGACATGATTGCGACGCTGCCGCTCTCCCAGGCGCTCGCGTTTGCCGAGCAGTACCCGCTGCAAATCCTCGAGCCGCCGCTGCGCCTGCCGCGCGTGCGCTACGGTGCCTACTGGCACGAGCGCAGCCAGAAAGACGAAGGGCACCGCTGGATGCGCCAACG
>JBEBHW010000771.1:0-2124 GCA_040081145.1 Burkholderiaceae bacterium | reverse complement strand
GTGCGCGACGCGTCGCGGCCGATTCGCGTGTCGGTGAACAACGTGCGCCGCACCATGTTCGAAGGCGCGGCACTCACCATCGGCATCGTGTTCCTGTTTCTCAACTCGTGGCGCTCCACCGTCATCACCGGGCTCACGCTGCCGATTTCGCTGATCGGCACCTTCCTTTTCATGCACGCCTTCGGCTTCACGATCAACATGGTGACGCTGATGGCACTGAGCCTGTGCGTGGGCCTGCTCATCGACGACGCGATCGTCGTGCGCGAGAACATCGTGCGCCACGTGCAGCTCGGCGCGAATGCGCACGACGCGGCGCTGGAAGGAACGAACGAGATCGGCCTGGCGGTGCTGGCCACGACGCTGTCGATCGTCGCCGTGTTCCTGCCGATCGGCTTCATGGGCGGCATCGTCGGCAAGTTCTTTCACGAGTTCGGCATCACGATCGTCGCGGCGGTGCTGATCTCGATGTTCGTCAGCTTCACGCTGGACCCGATGCTGTCGAGCATCTGGCACGACCCGGCAATCCACCCGGAAGGCGCGGCGCAGGCGCGCAAGACGCTTTACGACCGCAGCATCGGGCGCATCACAGGCGCGGTAGACCGCTTCTCGCACTGGCTGGGACGGCTCTACGAGGCGATTCTGGGCTGGTCGTTGCGCCATCGCTTGGCCACACTGGGCTTGGCGCTGCTCACGTTCGGCGCAAGTTTTGTCGTGGTTCCGCTGCTCGGTACCGAGTTCGTGCCGAAGGCCGACTATTCCGAAACCTTCGTCACCTTCTACACGCCGGTGGGCTCGTCGATCGAAGCGACCGAGGCCAAAGCGCGCCAGGTCGACGCCGTGCTGCGCGAGGTGCCGCAGGTGCAGTACACGCTGACGACGATCAACACCGGCCAGGCCGCGGGCAAGATGTATGCGACGATCTACGTGCGTCTCGTGGACCGGAAGAACCGCGCGCTCAGCGTTGACCAACTCTCGGTGCCGCTGCGCGAGCGGCTCTCGCGAATCCCCGGAATCACGATCACGCACGTGGGCTTGCTCGACGCGGTGGGCGGCAACAAGCCGCTGCAGGTGTCGCTGCAGGGCAATGACTTGCGCGAGCTGGAACGCCTGACCGCCCTGCTCCTGCCGCGGCTGCGCGCGATTCCCGGGCTGGTCGACCTGGACAGCAGCGCCAAGCCGAACAAGCCGACGCTGTCCGTCACCGTGAAACGCGACGCCGCGTCCGACGCCGGTTTGAGCGTAGGCGCCATCACGAACAGCCTGCGCGCGCTGATCACCGGGCAGACGGTGGGCAACTGGAAGGCCGACGACGACCAGAACTACGACGTCAGAGTCAGGCTCGCGCCGCAAACCCGCGACGCCGCCGCCGACGTGGAACGGCTCGGCCTGGTGGTGGGCAACAACCTGGACGGCACGCCGCGCATCGTGCGCCTGTCGCAAGTCGCCGAGTTTCGCGCGTCCAGCGGCGCGAACCAGATCAACCGGCGCGACTTGAACCGCGAAGTCGAACTCACCGCCAACGTCTCGGGGCGCGCCATGGGCGAAGTCGCCGCCGACATCCGCAAGGTGCTCGACGACACGGCCTTCCCCCCGGGTTACGCGTATCGTTTCGGCGGCTCGACGAAAGACATGCAGGAGAGTTTCGCCTACGCGGTGTCTGCGCTCGGCCTGGCGGTGATCTTCATCTACATGATCCTGGCGTCGCAGTTCAAGAGCTTTCTGCAGCCGCTGGCGCTGATGAGCTCGCTGCCGCTGACGCTGATCGGCGTCGTCGGCGCGTTGTTCATCTTCCGCTCGACGCTGAACATGTTTTCCATCATCGGCATCGTCATGCTGATGGGCCTGGTGACGAAAAACGCGATCCTGCTCATCGACTTCGCCATCCGGGCCCGCGAGGGCAGCGTGCGCGCCGACGGGTCGCACGGCACGGCTGCGAGCGCGGGGACAGGATCGGCGGGAATGTCGCGGCACGACGCGCTGATCTTCGCGGCACAGGTGCGGCTGCGGCCCATCATGATGACCACCCTGGCGATGATTTTCGGCATGGTGCCGCTCGCCTTCGCGCTCACCGAGGGCTCGGAACAACGCGCGCCGATGGGTCAGGCGGTGATCGGCGGGGTCATC
>JBEBHW010000770.1:0-2127 GCA_040081145.1 Burkholderiaceae bacterium | reverse complement strand
CCGACGACCAGGCCCAGCTGACCACTCCGATTCCACGCGCCACTTGCCAGGCGCGCAATGTGTTCGTACAGATGCTCGCCGCTGGCGAGCATCTGCGCCTGCAGGTCGGCGCCGCCGGCGTTGGACGTGCGGCACAGCAGGAACAGGCCTTTGCCGGGATAGCGCAGGTAAGGTTCGATCGAATCGAACCCCATGAAGGGCGACAGCGTCAGCGCGTCGGCGCGGTAGCGCTCGAACGCCTCGCTCGCGTAGTGTTCGGCGGTGCTGCCGATGTCGCCGCGCTTCGCGTCGAGGATCACCGGCACGTGGGGCGCCGTCGTGTGGATGTGTTCGATCAGGCGTTCCAGCTGATCTTCGGCGCGCTGCGCAGCAAAGTAGGCGATCTGCGGCTTGAAGGCGATCGCCAGGTCCCGCGTCGCGTCGACGATTTGCGCGCAGAACTCGAAGATGCGCGTCGGATCGCCGCGCAGGCCCGCGGGAAAGCGCGCCGGATCGGGGTCCAGGCCGACGCACAGCAGCGAGTCGTTTTGCGCTTCGGCGCGCGCCAGTTGCTCGGCAAACGTCGGGCGCGTCATAGGCGGCGCGCCAGCGATGCGGCCAGGCCCGTGTAGCTGGCCGGCGTGAGGGCGAGCAGCCGGTCGCGCTCGGCCTGCGGAATTTCCAGCGTTGCGATGAATGCATGCAGCGCTTCGCGCGTGATCGCCTTGCCGCGCGTCATCTCTTTCAGCCGCTCATAGGCCTGCGGCACCTGGTAGCGCCGCATCACGGTCTGGACCGGCTCGGCGAGTACCTCCCAGGCAGCATCGAGGTCGTCGCGCAGCGCATCGAAGTTCACCTCGAGCTTCTCCATGCCGCGCGCCAGCGAGTCGTAGCCGAGCAGCGCGTGGCCGAGCGCGACGCCCATGTTGCGCAGCACGGTGCTGTCGGTCAGATCGCGCTGCCAGCGGCTGATCGGCAATTTCTGACTCATGTGCGTGAGCAATGCGTTGGCCAGGCCGAAGTTGCCTTCGGCGTTTTCGAAGTCGATTGGGTTCACCTTGTGCGGCATCGTCGACGAGCCGATTTCGCCCGGCGCCAGGCGCTGCTTGAAGTAGCCCAGGCTGACGTAACCCCAGACGTCGCGCGCCCAGTCGATGAGGATGGTGTTGCAGCGCGCGACCGCGTCGAACAATTCGGCGAGTGCGTCGTGCGGCTCGATCTGGATCGTGTACGGATTGAACGCCAAGCCCAGGCGCTGCTCGACGACCTGGCGGGCAAAACCTTCCCAGTCGACGTTCGGGTAGGCGGCGAGGTGCGCGTTGTAGTTGCCCACCGCGCCGTTCATCTTCGCCAGCAGCCGCACTTCGGCGACGCGCGCGCGTGCGCTGCGCAGGCGCGCCGCGACGTTGGCGATTTCCTTGCCCAGCGTCGTGGGCGAGGCGCTCTGGCCGTGCGTGCGGCTCAGCATCGCCACGTCGGCGTGCCGGTGCGCCAGCGCCGTGAGTTGGGCGACGATGCGATCCAGCGCGGGCAGCAGCACCACCGCGCGCGCGCTTTGCAGCATCAGCGCGTGGCTCGTGTTGTTGATGTCTTCGCTGGTGCACGCGAAGTGCACGAACTCCTGCGCCGCGAGCAGCTCTTGGTTCCCGGCGAAGCGCGATCGCAACCAGTATTCGACGGCCTTCACGTCGTGATTCGTGGTGCGCTCGATGTCCTTGATCGCCTGCGCGTCACTCTCTGCAAAGCGCTGGACCACGCCTCGCAGGAATTCGCGCGATGCCGGCGACAGCGGCGCGAACTCAGGCAAGCCGGCGTCCGACAGCGCGACAAACCATTCGACTTCAACCTGCACGCGGCGCTGCATCAAGCCGAATTCCGAGAGCAGTGGGCGCAGCGCGGCGACTTTGGCGGCGTAGCGGCCGTCGAGCGGCGACAGCGCCGACAAGGGGGAGGGGTTCATGGGGGCAGGTCGGGAGCGGGTTGCGCAGCGCGGACGAAATGATGCGCAGTGCTGACGATTTTATGCGGCGCGTTGCGCCGGCAGCCTTTGGCCGCACCGAACCGGCACCGCGAATGCGCTTATCCTCTCGCGTCTCGCAGCGCGCAGCTCAACCCAGGAGGCACGTTTGGCCACCGACACGCCCACGC
>JBEBHW010000769.1:0-2128 GCA_040081145.1 Burkholderiaceae bacterium | reverse complement strand
CGCCAATCCGGTGCACCTGATGTACGTGCTCGAGCAGCAAATCGAACGCGAGCAGTTCGCCCCCGAGACGGAGCAGAAGTACCTGGCGTTCATCAAAGAGCACTTGTCGGTGCGCTACGCCGAGTTCATCGGCAAGGAAATTCAGACCGCGTATCTGGAGAGCTACAGCGAGTACGGTCAAAACATCTTCGACCGCTATGTCACCTATGCCGACTACTGGATCCAGGACCATGAGTACCGCGACACCGACACCGGAGAGGTGTTCGATCGCTCGTCACTGAACGCTGAACTCGAGAAGATCGAGAAGCCCGCGGGCATTTCCAATCCGAAGGACTTCCGCAACGAAATCGTTAATTTCGTCCTGCGCGCCCGCGCGAGCAACGCGGGTCAAAATCCCGCGTGGACGAGTTACGAGAAACTGCGGACCGTGATCGAGAAGAAGATGTTCTCGAACACGGAAGAACTGCTTCCTGTGGTCAGCTTCAACGCCAAAGCCAGCGCCGACGAAGTCAAGAAGCACGAGGACTTCGTGACGCGAATGGTCGCCAAGGGCTACACCTCCAAGCAGGTTCGACTGCTTTGTGAGTGGTATTTGCGAGTGCGCAAGAGCTCGTGATCGAGAGCTACAGCCGAGGAACGCGCTTTGCAGCAAATCATCGATCGCCGCCTCGCCGGCAAGAATAAGTCGATCGGCAATCGCGAGCGGTTCCTGCGCCGCCACAAGGAGCAAATCCGTGAGGCGGTGAAGCGCGCTGTCGACGGCCGCAGCATTCGCGACATGGCGCAGGGCGAGGACATCCACATCCCGAAGCGCGACATCAGCGAACCCGTTTTCAGCCACGGCACGGGCGGTCGGCGCGATACCGTTCATCCCGGCAATCAAGACTACGTTCGCGGCGACCGGATCGAGCGCCCAAAGGGTGGCGGCGGCTCAGGCGGCGGCGGGAAAGCCAGCGACAGCGGCGAGGGCGACGACGACTTCGTCTTCCACCTCAGCAAAGAAGAATTCATGCAGGTCTTCTTCGACGATTTGGCCTTGCCCAATCTGGCCCGCACGACGCTTGCAGACACCCCAGAATTCAAGACCCACCGGGCAGGCTACAGCAGCGACGGCACGCCCAACAACTTGCACGTGGTTCGCTCGATGCGCGGCGCAATCGGCAGGCGCATCGCCGTCGGATCGGAAGCGCGCCGTACCCTGCGAGAGCTGGAAGAGCAATTGGCGCTCCTCAAGCGACACCCCGATCCCAACCCGCACTCCCGCGAACTGCTCAGCCTTCAGCGCGAAATCGACGCGCTGCGCGCGCGCCTGGCGCGGATTCCGTACCTCGACCCGATCGACTTGCGCTACCGCAGTCGGGTTCGGGTTCCCGTTCCCACGTCCAAAGCGGTGATGTTCTGCCTCATGGATGTATCAGGTTCGATGGACGAGTCGCGCAAGGAGCTTTCGAAGCGATTCTTCATCCTCCTCTATCTGTTTCTCACGCGCCACTACGAGAAGATCGAAATCGTCTTCATCCGCCACCACACCCAAGCGCAAGAAGTCGACGAGCAGAATTTCTTTCACGCAACCGAGACTGGTGGCACGGTGGTATCGAGCGCACTGGTGCTGATGGAAGAGATCGCCAAGTCACGCTTTCCCACCAGCGAATGGAATATCTACGGTGCTCAGGCGAGCGACGGGGACAATTGGCATCACGACAGCGGTCGATGCCGCCAGTTGCTTGCCGAGCGCATCCTGCCCCTGTGCCGCTATTTCGCCTACGTCCAGGTCGCCGAAGAAGAACAAAACCTCTGGGAGGAATACGCCCAGCTCGCGGGGCAGGCCAAAGTCTTCGCCATGCGCAAAGTGACCGAGGCTTCACACATTTACCCGGTATTTCGCGACCTGTTCAAGAAGGAAGGTGTGCCCGCATGACCCGCATGTCACGCATGGCGGCGGCCGACTTGCTTGATGCCGCGGCTGCCCCTGCACCTCGAACCGTGATGCGGGCGCGCGAAATCCAGCGACCAACGCGTGCGGCCCAGCCCCTGCCCGCACCGAGCGACTGGACCTTCGAGTTGCTCGAACGCTACCACCAGGTCATACGCCAAACGGCCACACGCTATGGGCTGGACACGTACCCCA
>JBEBHW010000768.1:0-2130 GCA_040081145.1 Burkholderiaceae bacterium | reverse complement strand
GCGCCACCCCGCCCTGCGCCTGGGGCTGAGCAATGAATTCATCGGCCGCGCCGACGGCTGGAAGGGCCTGGCGCAGCGCTACGCCTTGCCGCAGCAGCCCACGGGGCTGGACCACGGCCTCGCGTACGACGCGGTCGCGGCCGCCCAGGTCGACGTGATCGACATCTACACGACCGACGCGAAGATCGATCATCTGGGACTGCGCGTTCTCGACGACGACGCAGGCTACTTCCCGCGTTACGACGCAGTCGTGCTCTACCGCCTGGACGTTCCGCAGCGCTTTCCCAAAGCCTGGGCGGCGTTGCAGGCCCTCAGCGGCAGCGTGAATGAAAAAACGATGATCGCGATGAACGCGCGCGCCGAGTTGAACAGCGTCGCTTTCGACGTGATCGCACGCGACCATCTGGCCGGGCGCGCCGGCTCGTCGCTCGCAGGCTCGAGCTTCTGGGGCAAATTGTTCGGCGCGGATTTCTGGCGCCTCACCGGGCAGCACCTGGGCCTGGTGTTGGCTTCGGTGCTGCTCGCCGTGGCGCTGGGCGTGCCGCTCGCGGTGTGGGTCGCGCCGCATCCGCGCTGGCGCGCCGGCGTGCTCGGCGCCACCGGCCTGCTGCAAACCGTGCCGTCGCTGGCGATGCTCGCCGTGCTCATCTCCTGGGTCGGGCGCATCGGCACCATCCCGGCCTTGATGGCGCTCACGCTCTACGCCTTGCTGCCCATCATGCGCAACACGTGCACGGGTCTTGCCGAAGTTCCGCTGGGGTTGAAGGACGCCGGCAAGTCGCTCGCGCTGACGCCCCTGCAGCGCTTGTGGCTCATCGAGCTGCCGTTGGCGCTGCCTACCCTGGTGGCGGGGATTCGCACCGCAACGACGATTGCCGTGGGCACGGCGACGATTGCCGCGTTCATCGGCGCCGGCGGTTATGGCGAGCGCATCGTCACTGGCCTGGCGCTGAACGACAAGGAGTTGCTGCTTGCCGGCGCATTGCCCTCGGCAGCGCTGGCGCTGCTCTTCGAAGGCGCGTTTGAGCTGATCGCGCTGCGCTTGCGCCGCAGTGCGGGAAGATGAACGGGCTGCACTCGGCCAGGCACCGTAGGCAACCGCCTGGAGCTGCCTACCGGTAGTGCCCGTGCCGCTCGAGCATCTCGATCTTGTAGCCGTCGGGGTCCTGAATGAAAAAGAATCGCGCGAGCAGTTCGTCGCCCCGCTTGAACTCTTTCACCGGCGCAGGCTGATAGCCCTTGGCCGTGAGTGCGGCCTGCAAGGCCGCAGCGTCGTCGATCACGACGGCGATGTGGCCGTAGCCGTCGCCATGCGTATAGGGCTCGGCTCGGCCCTTGTTCCACGTCAACTCGACTTCGAAATCGTTGTCGGGGCTGCGCAGGTAGACGAGCGAAAAGTCCGGGAAATCCAGGCGGTGCGAAGTCTGCAAGCCCAGCACGTCGGCGTAGAACTTCATCGAGCGCTCGAGTTCGAGCACACGAATCATGGTGTGGATGATTTTTGCCACGTGGGCGATGACCTCGTCAAATGAGCGCGGTTGGAATCAGCTGCGCGCGGCGATCGGCACCACGCGCGGCACCACTTTCGATGCGGCCGCCTTACCCGCCGCGTTTGGGCGTTCGCGCTCAGGCAAGTCGGCGAGGCGCTCGGCCTGCGTGAGCTTGCGCCGCAGGTAGCGCATCGAGCAGACGCGCAGGAACGACGCGAAGTTGGGGACTTCGCCGCGGTGCGCGAGGATCTCGTCGTGGAAGGTCGAGATCAGCGCGTTCGTCGTGCAGCCCTCTTCTTCGGCCATTTCGGCGAGGATGTCCCACACCATGTTTTCCAGGCGAATGCTCGTCAGCACGCCGTGCATGCGCACGGTGCGCGAGCGCTGCTCGTACGCGATCGGATCCGCCTTGACAAAATACTCACACATATTCGCCTCCTCTCACGTCGTCATCCCGGCGCACGCCGGGATCCACGGTGTGTTGACGCAGTGGATCCCGACTTTCGTCGGGATGACACTTGCATTTCCGAGCCTCAGATCGCGCGCGCCGTCATCTGCTTCGCGATGTAGTCGGCCTGGCGAATCGCCAGCGAGACGATCGTCAACGTCGGGTTTTCGGCGGCGCCGGTCGTGAACACGC
>JBEBHW010000767.1:0-2135 GCA_040081145.1 Burkholderiaceae bacterium | reverse complement strand
GGCGAGCGACTTCCTGGACCGCAATGACGCCTACAACTTTTTCAAACCGCTGGGCGACCTGGTCGTGAGCGGGCCGACGTTCACGAACGTGAACGACTTTCGGGCCTTGTTGATCGTTTGACCGAACGGCACGGATATTGCGTATTGCGTGGGTGGTCACTTCATCATCCCCCGACACTGACGACGCGGTCACGGACCCTGCAGACACCAGGCCGCTGCGCGTCTTGCTGATCGACGATGGCGCGCACCGCGTCAACCTGATCCGCGACGAGCTGGCGCGGCAAGGGCACCTCGTCGTGGGTGTTCTCGACTCCGCCGTCCTGGTGCACGACTGCGTGCTGCGCCTGCAACCCGACGTCGTGATCGTCGACTGCGAGTCGCCGACGCGCGATACGCTGGAGCACCTCAGTGCCGTGTCGGCGACGAATCCGCGGCCGGTCGTCGTTTTCAGCGAGGACCCGGCGCAGGAGCCGATGCAGCTCGCGCTGCAGGCGGGCGTCAGCGCCTACGTGGTGGCGGGCTTGCAGCCGCAGCGGCTGCTGCCGGTGCTGCAAGTCGCGATCGCGCGCTTCGAGCAGGACCGGGCGCTTCGCGGGCAACTCGAGATGGCGCAGGCGCAACTGTCCGAGCGCAAACACGTTGATCGTGCCAAGGGCATTTTGATGAGCGAATTCGGCCTGTCCGAGGAGCAGGCGTTCCAGCACTTGCGCAAGCTCGCCATGGACCGCGGGCAGCGCATCGCGGCGGTTGCCGAGCGCATCGTCGATGCGCGCAACCTGCTGCGTCCGGCGGGTTGAGCGCCCCCCGGCGGGCCGCTCCGACGGGAATGAGCCAGGCGAAGCCTTGCTGATTCGCCGCGCCTGACCCGTCGATTCGTTGTTGCAGCGCACCATCGAAGGGCAACACGGGGCCCTTGTGGTGCGGCGCCGTGATTCCAGCACGCCGCACGCGCCGAAATCGCTGGCACGCGATATGCGTACTAACCCGCAAGCAGCAAACGCAATGGCGTGTTTGGTGCATCCGGCTCGGGCAAAGGCGTCCGACTCGCAACGGTCCACGGGCACTCGTGGCCTTGCAGTCGCGACGCCTTTTTCTTTTGGATTTCTTGGGAGCAATCTATGGTCAATCGTGGGGGTCTCGTGAGTACAGAGCGTCGGCAGTTCATCCAGGGCTCGGCGGCGCTGGTCGCCGGGGCGAGCGTCAACCCGGGAGTGTGGGCCGCAGGGTCGGATGCTCCGGAGAAGAAGGAAGTGCGCATCGGCTTCATTCCGCTGACCGATTGCGCGTCGGTCGTGATGGCCTCGGTGCTGAAACTCGACGAGAAGTACGGCGTCAAGATCATCCCGACCAAGGAAGCGAGCTGGGCCGGCGTGCGCGACAAGCTCGTCAACGGCGAACTCGACATGGCGCACGTGCTCTACGGCCTGGTCTACGGCGTGCACCTGGGTGTGGGCGGCCCGAAGAAAGACATGGCCGTGCTCATGACGCTGAACAACAACGGCCAGGCGATCACCTTGTCGAAAAAACTCGCCGACCAGGGCGCGGTCGACGTGACGTCTCTCGCCAAGGTGATGGCCGGCGACAAGCGCGAGTACACCTTCGCCCAGACCTTTCCGACCGGCACGCACGCGATGTGGCTCTACTACTGGCTGGCGTCGGGCGGCATCAATCCGATGAAAGACACCAAGGTCATCACCGTGCCGCCGCCGCAGATGGTGGCGAACATGCGAGTCGGCAACATGGACGGCTATTGCGTCGGCGAGCCCTGGAACCATCGCGCCATCATCGACGGTGTGGGCATCACCGCCGTCACGACGCAGGACATCTGGAAGGACCACCCGGAAAAGGTGTTAGGCAGCACCGGCGAGTTCGTCAAGAAGTACCCGAATACCGCACGCGCCGTGATGATGGCGGTTCTCGAAGCCGGCCGCTGGATAGACGCCGGCCTGCAGAACAAGAACCAGATGGCGCAGACGATTGCCGACAAGTCCTACGTCAACACGAGCGTTGACGCGATCAACCAGCGCATCCTCGGCCGCTATCAAAACGGCCTGGGCAAGACCTGGGACGACCCGAACCACATGAAGTTCTTCAACGACGGCGCGGTCAACTACCCATACCTCAGCGACGGCATG
>JBEBHW010000085.1:0-9718 GCA_040081145.1 Burkholderiaceae bacterium | reverse complement strand
GAAGCAGGCCTACGGCCCCTGGTTGCGGCGCGTCATGCGGGTGCTGGCTGTCGGCAAATTCTTGCGCGGCACGCTGCTCGACCCGTTCGGCTACAGCGCCGAGCGCCGGCTCGAACGCGCCCTGGCCGCGCAATACGTGGCGGCAATCGAGCGCGTGCTGCACACGCTCGACGCCGCGAATCTGGACGCCGCAGTCGCGATCGCCGAGCTGCCAGCGCGCGTGCGCGGTTTCGGCGCGGTCAAGCAAAAACATGGACTGGCGGTGCGCGCGCGTCTGACCGAGTTGCTCGCTGCCTACGAGGCCGACGCGCCGCCTGCCGCACCGCAGCTGCAGGATAAAGCGCAAGTGCATGTTCAGGCTCAGCAGCAAGCCAAGTCACGGCCCCCGTCGCAAGCGCACGCAGCATGAACACGCTGGCGCAGCGCTGGCAGCGCGTCGGCGCGCTGCCGCTGCTGGCCAGCGGCTTTCGCCCGTTCTACCTGCTCGGCGCGCTCTACGCGCCGCTGCTCGCGGCGGGCGGCGTGGGCGCTTTCGTCGGTGTCGTCGAGTTGGACGCCGCCGGCGGCCCGGTGCTGTGGCATGGCCACGAAATGATTTTCGGCTTCGCCCTGGCGATCATCGTCGGCACGCTGCTCACGGCGCTGCCGAGCTGGGCCGGAACGCCCGAGCTGAACGGCGCGCCGCTGCTCGCGCTGGTGCTGCTCTGGCTTGCCGGGCGCGCCGCATTCTGGGTCGCGCCGTGGTTGCCGCTGCGCGCCGTCGCGAGCGCAGATCTGCTGTTACTCCCAGCATTGATCGTCGTGCTAACGCCCGGTCTGTGGCGCGCGCCGAACCGCCTGTACCGGCTGCTGTTGCCGATCCTGCTTGCGCTCTTTGCAGCGAATCTGGTGTACCACGCCGCGGCGCTCGGCGGCGACACCGCCGCGGCGGCGCATGCACTGCGCGGCGCGGTGTGGGCGCTGTTGGTTCTGTACACGCTCAAGGGCGGCGTGCTGACGCCCATCTTCACCGGCAACGCGTTGCGTCTGCTCGAGCGCGGCGCGCAGGTGCGTTTTCTGATGCCTCTCGAAACGCTCGCGCTGGCGCTGTTGCTCGCCCTCGCGCTGGCCGACCTCGGCGGCGCGCCGGCGCACCTGAGCGGCGCGCTCGCGCTCGCCTGCGCCGTGGTGCACGGCGCTCGCGTCGCGCGCTGGCGCGGCTGGCGAGTCGCAGACCAGCCGCTGCTGCCGGCGATGCACCTCGGTTTTGTCTGGCTGCTGTTCGCGTACCTGCTCAAGGCCGCCGCCGACCTTGGCGCGGCGATTCCGGACGCCGCATGGCTGCACGCATTCACGGTCGGCGCGCTCGGCCTGATGATGCTCAGCCTGATGACACGCGTGTCGCTGCGCCACACCGGGCGCGCGCTCGAGGCACCGACGGCGATGCGCGCCGCCGCGCTGCTGATGTTCGGCGCCGCGCTGCTGCGCCTGGCGGCGAGCGTGCACGACCTGGGGCCCGGGGCCGTGACGATCGCTGCGCTGCTCTGGGCTGGGGCGTTTGTCGCTTATCTAATTCGCTTCGCCGCAGTACTGGTTGGGCCGAGTTTGCCGCGGGGAAGGTGACGAAGCCTTGGGCTCGTTGGGGCGATGCCCGGCGCGAGGAATGCTGGCCAGCGAGGCAACGACGACGGTGGTAAGGGAGGTGCGTAGGGGGGCCTCATGGGCAGCTCCTGACGTCAGGCGCGCACGAGCCGGGCCACAGGGCGTCGTGGCGCAGACTCAGGGCGGCTGGCATACCCCAGACGCACCAACATCTGCACGCGCGAGGGCTGGACCACGCCCACTTCGGCGTGGAAACGGTTGTACAGATCGGCCATCTCCGGGAACTCCTGCAGCACCTGGGAATTCGGGTGGATGGCCAGCCCCAGACTGGCCGCCGCCAAATCGGTGCGCATGTAGGCGCGGCCGGCTTCGATCTGCGTTCTGCGGCTGTTGTCGGCGCTGCGCAACCAGGCCCAGGCGTGGGTGTTGCGCGCGGCGTCGACGGAAGTGTCCACGGCCGTCTTGGCGGCAATGCCGTCGGTACGCCGCAAGGACGCGGGATCGAGCAAGCCCAGCTTGCGGCCAAACCAGACCGTGGTTCCCGTCAGCGTCACGCCTGAGGGCTCTGCGGCCACGGCGTCGGCGCCCACGCGCATCGGGCCGGCGCTCTCAGCCCAGGTCGAAGGCGTGCCAAACTCGATGCGGTAGCCTGCGCCCGCCAGTTCGCGCAGGCGCTGCACCTGGGTCGCGTCGCTGGTGGTGCGCAGCGCGATGCCCGGCCGCTGCGCAGCGGATTCCAATTGCGCCAGCAAGGCTGCGTTCGGCACTTGCGCAGAGTACGGCGCGCGGTTGGTGCGACGCAGCGGTACAGCGGCAAACAAGGGGTCGGGCCGGCCCGCGGCGTCCGCCGTCAGGCGCACGGTAGCAAACGGCCGCGCGTCGACGCCAGTCGCGGCGTACTCGCCATCCGGCAACAGGTCAACTTCGGCGCGAAGCCCCTGCTGAGCTGCGGCAAGGCAAAGGAGTTCAAGAAAGGCGCCGCAGCCGATCAACACCTGGCGGTTGGGCGGGTCGGTGGCGGGAAGCAGGCGCTGCAGGTCTACCGACAAGCGAATCAGCCCCGGCTCGCGGATGTCAGCCACCCACGACTGCAGGTTGTGTGGATTGGGTGCAAGCAAGGCCCACGACAAAGCCCGCAGACGGGGGTCGGTTTGATCCGCTCCAGGGCCCTGCCAGGGGGTGGTCGCCGATGTCGGCATACTGTCGCAGCCCGGCAGCGCAATCACTGCGCCCCCGGCTGCCAGCACCCGCATGCCATTGCCGCGCCATTCAGCGCGGTGTGGTCGTGATGTAGCCCAACACGCCGGTAGACGTGCAGTTGCCGTTGTCGTCGCAGTAGGTTCTGGACATCGAACGCGGCGCGCTGTTTTGCCTCGCCAAGCCGGGACACTGCCCGAGGTTGAAGATCGCCGGACCCCCTTCGTAGCCGCCCAGGCCGTTGAAGAGGATCCAGTAGCGCCCCGGCACCACCGGCGTCTGGCAGAGTTGCTCGAGGTAGGCCTTCTCACCCGCGGTGATGTGGCGCCCGTTGATGAACACCCCCGACGTGCCGCGCGACGCGTCGGCGCGCAGGGGCCCACCCAGCGCCAGCCCGGCGATCATCTGCCCGGCGATCGGCTCGCCTTCGCGTCCGTAAGCGCCGGAGATCGGGTCATACCAGTAGCGCCCCGGCGCGATGGCGACGGGATACACCTGTTGAAGTGCTCGCACCGTTTGCGCTGACAGCGCCAGACCGTTGACAACGATTCCCGTGCCTTCGCCGGTGGCATGCGCGAGCACGGTGCTCGCGCAGATCGCCGTGGCAAGCAACGTGCCGAAGCGTTCGCGCAGGGATCGGCTGGCATGACGCATCACAGGCCTCCTGGGCAAGTCGCTACGGCAGACGCTTGGCGGAGGCGACGCAGATTCCCGCGACCCCTTGATTGACGCCTTCGATGTAGGTGTAGGTCGAGACCTGTGAGAAACCACTGCCGTTCTTGCCCAACGTCCAGTTGAAATCCTCACGGTAGTTGCTGCCCGGCGGGCCTGCAATGAAGAAGCCGCGCACCGCGTGCGGGTTCGCCGTGACGAGCGTCGCCTGGTACGTATTGACACTGCCGGAACCTGGCGGGTCCTCGTCGGTAATCGTGATGGTGTCAGGTCCCGTGGCGGCGATCGTGAGCCTGGCCTGGCCGGATTCGCGCGGCAGACAGGCGTAGTTTTGATCGAACGTCGCGACCCAGTCGGTGATGCTTCCGTTGCTGCCGCAGCGCAAATCGACTGTCGAGTCGGGCATGGCGACGGTCTGCCCGGCGTGATCGGTGAACGATGCCCCGTTGACGACGACGCTGGGGCTGTCCGGCGTGAAGTTCCAGAACGACGTCAGGGTTCCCGCTGAGCCCGCACTTTGGAGCCGCATCTGGCCATTCAGGCTGTAGCCGCAGGCATTGGAGACCGCACCGGGCGCGCCGGTGGCAGGTTTGACGACCAGCGGCGTCCCCGCGGCGACCGTCATCGTGATCGTATCGCCGCTGATCGGTTCGGTGTACGTGCCGGACCCGGAGAGTTGTCGTTCGCTGGACGTGATCGTGAACGCAACGTCGGCACTAAAGAGTTCTCCAAGGATTGGAATATTCACGTCGAGGTGGACCTGTCCCGACAGGCCGGCCCACGTGCTGGCCGGGTCGCTGTTGAATGTGGCTTGGCCGGTCATCGTCGTCTCGTTGATGCCGTCGCCGTTGCCGTCGTACGGCCCGCTGAATACGATCGAGTGGGGTGGCGCCGCAGGGTCCGCGACGACCGTCACGCCCTGCGCCATCGTTGTGCCAGGGTTGAGCACGAAGATCAGACTGCTTTCGACGTTGGCGACGAGTGGCACGAATTTCGTCATGCCCGTCTTCTGCTTGGAATCCATCGCACTCGCGGGCGTTGAACTTGAGTCGCCGCCGCCGCCACAACCCGGAAAGAGAAGCAGCAGCAAGGCCGGGACAGTCAGGTGACGCATGGCAACTCCTCGGTTCGCACGCCCTCGATCAACGCTCCTTGCCGACGTGCAGCGCAGTGCCCGGTGCGCCCTACGCCGCCTGCTTCACCGACGGCAACCCGGACAGCGCCATCGCGAGTTCGGCCTCGTCGTAGTTGATGTCTTTGAGCTTGCCGGCGAAGTAGTCGATGTACGCCTGCATGTCGAAGTGGCCGTGACCGCACAGGTTGAACAGGATGGTTCGCGACTTGCCTTCTTCGCGGCAGCGGATCGCCTCGACGATGGCTCCCTTCACCGCATGGTTCGCCTCCGGCGCGGGAACGATGCCCTCGGCGCGCGCGAATTGCACCCCGGCGTCGAAACACGCGATCTGGTGGTAGGCCGTGGCCTCGATCAGGTCAAGCTCCAGCAAATGGCTGACGAGCGGCGCCATGCCGTGGTACCGCAGACCCCCGGCATGAAACCCCGGCGGCGTGAAGGTGGAGCCCAGCGTGTGCATCTTGGTGAGCGGCGTGAGGTGCGCGGTGTCGCCGAAGTCGTAGGCGTACTTGCCGCGCGTCAGGCTCGGGCACGCCGCCGGCTCGACGGCGACGATGCGAACCTTCTTCCCGCCGCGCAGCTGCTTGCCGAGGAAGGGGAACACGATGCCGGCAAAGTTCGATCCGCCTCCCGTGCAGCCGACGATCACATCCGGGTAGGCGTCCGCCATCTCCATCTGCACAAGCGCCTCCTGGCCGATCACGGTTTGATGCATCAGCACGTGGTTCAGCACGCTGCCCAGCGCGTACTTGGTGTCGTCGCGCTGCGCTGCGATTTCCACCGCCTCGGAGATCGCGATGCCCAGGCTGCCCGGGTGATTCGCGCGCTGCGCGAGGATGGCGCGCCCCGACTGGGTCAGTTCGGAGGGCGAGGCGATGCACGTTGCGCCATAGGTCTCCATCAGGGCACGCCGGTACGGCTTCTGGTCGTACGACACGCGCACCATGAAGACTTGCACCTCCAGGCCGAACACGCTGCCGGCAAAGGCGAGCGACGAACCCCATTGCCCGGCTCCCGTTTCGGTGACGAGGCGCTTGATGCCGGCCTCGCGGTTGTAGAAGGCCTGCGGGATCGCGGTGTTGGGCTTGTGGCTGCCCGCGGGCGACACGCCTTCGTACTTGTAGTAGATCTTCGCCGGCGTCTGCAACGCCGCCTCTAACCGGCGCGCGCGGTACAGGGGCGAGGGGCGCCATTGGCGATAGACGTCGCGCACCGGCTCGGGGATGTCGATCTCGCGCTCGGTGGAGACCTCCTGCATGATGAGTTCCATCGGGAACAGCGGCGCCAGGTCGTCGGGGCCGATGGGCTGGTGCGTTCCCGGGTGCAGCACGGGCGGCGCCGGTTTGGGCAAATCCGCTTGAATGTTGTACCAGGTCTTGGGAAGTTGCCCTTCGTCGAGCAGGTACTTGATGGTCTGGCTCATGGGTGCCCCTTCTACGTGCGTTGAAGTGAATGGCCCGCGCGGCGCTGCGCTCGCGAGTGCCCGGCTGCCGATGGCTCCAATCGCCCTGTTGGCACATTGACGCCATCGTGAATGGTGCAACGTGCCCACGCGCGTCCCTTGATCTGGCGCAAAGCAATGGGGCTCGGTCGGCACACAGTAGGCGGCCAACTCAAGGGGCGCATCATCGGAAACCCCAGGCACGCGGGCCTGCGCATGTGGGGTTTCGTCGGTCAGCGAATTGGCTTGACGCAAGTCCAAACCGGCGCCGACGCGCTGCGTAGACTTGCAACTCGCCGAAGCGAATGTGGGAGGGCCCCAGCATGGCCGAATTGATCGAGGTATGGCATGCCGAGCACGCCACTTTTTCGCGGCTCCTCGACGTCCTGGACGAACAGGTGGGCGAGTTCCGCGACGGCCAGGGGCCGGTGTTCGGCCTGATGCTCGACATCGTCTCGTACATGCGCGAGTTCGGCGACGCGCTGCACCATCCGCGCGAAGACGCGGCGTTCGCGCGCCTCGTGATCCGCGAGCCGGCGCTGCGCCTGCCGATCAACCGGCTGCTGCAGGAACACCGCGCCATCGCCGTCGCGGGCGAAGAATTCGTGAATCGCCTGAACGAAGCGATCGTCGGCAACGTGACGATGCGCGCCACCGTGGAGGCCGCCGCGGCGCTGTACCTGACCTACTTCCGGCACCACCTGGCCACCGAGGAGCGCGAGATCCTGCCGCGCGCCGCGAGCCTGCTCGAGCCGCACGACTGGAGCTTTATCGGCAACGCTGTTGCGTCGATACCGGATCCACTGTCCGGCGACGCGCCGGGCGCGCACTATCGCGAATTGCGCGACTACCTGGCGGCGAGGAAACCCGTCGCCTGACGCGCTGCATGCGAAGCAGACATGATCCACTGAATCGACGGAGGTTTGCATGCACGCCGATCCGCATTCGAAGCACAGTTCGGTCGCCATGGCGCACGTCCTGGCGATGGTCATGGCCACCCAGGCCGAACTCGACCCCCGCGCAGTGCGCATGCTCGAGGAACTCGACGCCTTCAGACGCATCGGCTTGACGAAGCCGGCCTTCCTGCGCATCGTCCGCGAGTACCGCGACGGTGCGTGCAAGGCGCTGTCCGGGCACGATCACCTGCAGTGGGACGACATGAAGGCGATCGATCCCATCCTCGACGAAATCCACGACGCGGCACAGCGCCTCCACCTGTGCCGCCTGGCGGGTTGCCTGATCGCGACGGATGGGCACATCACGGATGTCGAACGCGGGGTCTACGACCGCATGCTGACGCGCTGGGGCTACACGCCGTCGAGCCTTGCGCAAGCCATCCTGTAGTTGACGCTTCGATTCGCGGCCAAGGCGTACTCTATCGCAGCCAGGCCTTCGCCAGCCGCGGCTCGCCATGCGGCGAGCCGCGCGCGGCCTCAGTGCAACGACTCGTACTTCGCCATCAATTGCTCAGGCGTTTCCGCGAAGTCCGGGTTCGGCACGATGCAGTCCGCCGGGCACACGAGTTTGCACTGCGGTTCGTCTTCGGCGCCGACGCATTCGGTGCAGCGAAACGCGTCGATGATGTAGATCGGCTCGCCGACGCTGATCGCCTCGTTCGGGCACACCGGCTTGCACGCGTCGCACGCAGTGCAGTTGTCGTTGATGAGCAGGGCCATGATGAATGTCTCCTTGTCGGGGGCTAGGCCGCCACCGCGTCCTGCAACTCGTTCAGCTTGGCGTGGCGGAACGCCCCCCAGAGCGCCGCGCCGATCGCGCCGGCGTAAATCGAATCGGCGTGGCTGAGTGCCGTCACGCCGAGTTTCTCAGTGAGCAGCTCTTCCTGGATCGCCGCGAGCAACCCGCTGTCCAGCGCGAGTCCGCCGGTGATCAGCGCCGTGCCCTGTTTGATACCCGTCACCTTGAGCAACTTGACGATGCGCGACGCCATCGAAAGGTGAATGCCCTTCAGCACGTCGGGCGTCTCGATGCCTCGCGACACCATGTTGATGACGTCGGTCTCGGCGAGCACGGCGCAGATCGAGCTGCACTTTTCCGGGTTCTTGGAGCTTTGCGACAGCGGGCCGATTTCTTCCACTGCAACACCGAGGTAGCGGGCGATGTTCTCCAGGAACTGCCCCGAGCCCGACGCGCATTGGCTCGTCATCTTGTACGACAGCACCTTGCCGCGCGGGTCGACATAGATGGCGCGACCATTCAGCGCGCCAATGTCGACCACCGCGTTCGCGCCGGGGTGCAGGAACACGCCGCCGCGCGCGTGCGTCGTCATCGAATAGAAGTGGCCGGTGGCGAATTTGACGTTTTCGCCCTCGCCGGTGGTCGCTGTGTAGTCGATCGCATCGGCGGCAAGACCGGCGTCTTCGAGAACGCCGTCGAAACCCTGCTGGGCGAGCAGCATCGGGTCGCGGCTGCGAATCCGCTCGCAGCGTTTGGCAAGCCACTGCGGCGGCGCATCGCCATCGTGGCGGAACAGAACCGATTTGACGGCGCCCGAACCGATGTCCAGGCCAATCGTGTGAATCATCTGATGCTCCTTTGGCCAGCCGGTGTCATGCCCGCGCCTCGATCGCCTTGCCGTCTTCGACAATTGCGCGCCAGGCAAACGTGGCACCGCCGAGCGCGCCGGTGTAGATCGAATCGGGATCGATGTTGAGTTGCACGTCGCCGTAGTTCTCGCCCACGAGTTGGCGCAGCGACTTCACCGCCGCTTCGTTCTTCGCTACGCCGCCGGTGAACGTGAACTGGTCGCGCACGCCGCCCGAACGCGCGAGGATCGACATCGCGCGCAAGATGATGGCGCGGTGCAGGCCGGCCATGATGTCTTCGCGCTTGTCGCCTAAAGAGAGGCGGTCGCGCAACTCGGCGCCGGCAAATACCGTGCACGTCGAGTTGATGCGGATCGCTTTCGTCGACTTCATTGCCATGGGCCCGAGTTCGTGCAGGCCCATGTTCATCTCGTCGGCGATGTAGCCCAGGTAGCGCCCGCAGCCCGCGGCGCAGCGGTCGTTCATCTGGAAGCTCTCGACGATTCCCGCAGGGTCGACCTGGATCGCCTTCGTGTCCTGGCCGCCGATGTCGAGCACCGTGGCCGTGCCCGGGTACATGACGTGCGCGCCCAGGCCGTGGCAGAGGATCTCGGAGCGGATGTGCTCCTTGGAGAACGGCAGCCGCGCACGGCCGTAGCCGGTGCCCACGACATAGGTTTCCTCCAACTCGGTGTCGAGGATGCCCTTGATCGGCGCTTCCACCTGGGCGCGGCGTGCCTGCGTCTCGGGCAGCGCGACGAAGGTGCGTTCGAGCGCAGCGAGCAAGTGACGCCGGATCGAATCGGCGTAGATGCGGTTCTCGACTTCGATGATGGATCGGTCGAACACGTTGAGCAGGTACTCGTAGCGCGTGCCAACCTCTTTGGCGACGACTTCGCCGGTGGCGAGGTATTGGCTCCCGGCGATGTCGCGAAAGAAGTCCGACTTGCGTCTTGCGCCCGGCGCAAACAGCAGCGGCGCTTCTGCAGTCAGGCGCCGGAACACCTCGGTCAGCGCTTCGCCCACCGCCGCGTTCGCGCTACCGAACTTGGCCGTGGCCAAGCTGCGCTGGCAGGTCTGTTCCAGATCGGCGAGTTGCTCGAGGTATTGCTCGGAGCGGAAGTCGCGCTCGAGCTGGCCGAGAAATCCGTC
>JBEBHW010000766.1:0-2142 GCA_040081145.1 Burkholderiaceae bacterium | reverse complement strand
CGAATATTCTGCGTCGCCAATCAAAAAGGCGGCGTCGGCAAAACGACGACGACGGTCAACCTGGCCGCCGGCTTGGCACGCATCGACAAGCGTGTCCTGGTCATCGATCTTGATCCGCAAGGCAATGCGACGATGGGGTCGGGCATCGACAAGCGCGGACTCGAGCTGAGCGTGTACGACGTTCTGCTGGAAAACGCCTCTATCGCCGAGGCACGCCAACACAGCGCAAAGGTCGGCTACGACGTGGTCGGGGCGAACCGCGAACTCGCCGGCGCGGAGGTTGAATTGGTCCCGCTCGATCGACGCGACCAGCGCCTCAAACGCGCGCTATCCGCCGTCGAAGGCGAATACGACTTCATCCTCATCGACTGCCCGCCGTCGCTGAACCTCTTGACGCTGAATGGCTTGTGCAGCGCTCACGGCGTGGTCGTGCCGATGCAGTGCGAGTATTTCGCGCTCGAGGGACTCTCCGATCTCGTGAACACCATCAAGCAGGTGCACGCCAACCTGAATCCACAGCTGGAGCTGATCGGCCTGCTGCGCGTCATGTTCGACCCCAGAATCACCTTGCAGCAGCAGGTCAGCGAGCAACTCAAACAGCACTTCGGCGAGAAAGTCTTCGACACCGTGATTCCGCGCAACGTCAGGCTGGCCGAGGCGCCGAGTTACGGCCTGCCGGGTGTGGTTTTCGATCCGGCGTCCAAAGGCGCCCAATCGTTTATCGAGTTTGCCCACGAAATGGTGAAGCGACTTGGCCCAAAGTGACTCGGTCCCCCTGAACGGTGCCAACCCCAACCCCGCGCTGCTTGCGCGTATCGAGGACGCAGGTCTGAACGCCAGCGCGCCGCCGCAACAGCGCTGGCTTGACGGCTGGTTGCTGCGATATTCGCAAGGCAAGGCCAAGCGCGCGCGCTGCGTCAATGCCGTTGCAGCGGGACGGCGGCCCGTCGAGCAGAAGTTGGAAGAGTGCGCCAAGGTCTTTGCCGCAGCCGGGCTGCCGCTGATTTTTCGGATCACTCCGTTCACCTTGCCCCCCACGCTGGACACCCACCTCGCCGCGCAGGGCCTGCAGCGCTTCGACGACACCCGGGTGATGGTGCTGGGCGACTTCAGCGCGATCGAAAGCCCCACGCTGCCCACCGAGTGCAGTATTCGAGAAATCGCCCTCGAGCCCTTTGCCCAGCGGGTGGGCGCGCTGCGCGGCTCGCCGCTGTCGCAGCGCCAAGCGCACGCACAGCGGCTCGCCAATTCACCGGTGCCGTTCACGGCCTTCGAGCTGCGCGAGCACGATGAAGTGTTGGCGTGCGGTCAATTCGCCATCGAGGCTGATCTCGTCGGGCTGTACGACGTCTACACCGCACCCCATGCACGGGATCGCGGCCTGGCGCGCCGGCTTTGCCAACACCTCCTCGTCGCAGCCCGCAACCGCGGCGCCGCCCATGCCTACCTGCAGGTCGACTCAAACAACGCCGCGGCACGTGCTGTCTACTTCAGGCTCGGCTTCAGCGACGGCTACAGTTATCACTACCGCGCCCGCGACCCGCTGACGGCCTGAACCATTCGGGCACTACAGCCCCAGCGTCTCCTCGACGCCCAGATGCACATTCATCGCCTGCACCGCCGCGCCGCTGGCGCCCTTCCCCAAGTTGTCCAGGCGCGCGATCAACAGGGCCTGGTTTTGATTTGCAAAGACGAAAATGTCGACGCGGTTGGTGTCGTTGCATCCCTGAACGTCGAAGTATTCCGGTGCAGGATTCGCTTCGCTTGGCATCGCATGCACGCGGATGAACCTCTCGTCCCGGTAGCGCCGCTCGAAGGATTGCTGCAGGGCCGCCCCAGTCACCCCCGCGCCGAGCTGGGGCAAATGCAGCGGCACGGTGACGGCCAAGCCCTTGTAGTAGTTCGCCACGACAGGCATGAACAAGGGCGGCGAGCGCAACCCCGTGTGCGCGGCCATCTCGGGCAAGTGCTTGTGCGCGAACTTCAGCGAATACGGGCGTGGCGAGCCCAGTTTCGGGTCGCTTGCACTCTCGTACTGCTCGATCAATTTCTTGCCGCCGCCTGAATAGCCGGTGATCGACGATGCAGAGATTGCCGCATCCGGCCTCACGAGGCCCGCATCGACCAACGGGCGAAGCAAAA
>JBEBHW010000765.1:0-2153 GCA_040081145.1 Burkholderiaceae bacterium | reverse complement strand
ACGGATGGCGTGCGAGTCACCTCTGCTGAGGGCTCGCCCGCGACACTGCCGCTGGGCATGGCGACAGGATTGGTGGTGAGGTGGGAGGATGCCGGCGAAGCCTATTACGCACCCAAGACCGCAGCAGTAGACGCACAAGGCAATGCGATGGTCGTGCTTCACTCGATCAAGGGCGGTCGCAGTTTGTGGCGCTGGAATCCTGATGCTAGAAGTTTTGCCGCCGAGCCGCTGCCCCAGGCTGCGCCGGCCATCATGGTTGATGCAAAGGGCCGCGAGTGGGCCGTAGCGTCAGGGGTCAATGTGTACCGGCGTACGCGTGCGGTGGAAGCGTGGCGGTTGGTGGCGCAGGTGGGAGAAGGCCTGTGTGACCCTCGTGTGCTCGAGTGGGAGGCTGAACGCTCGATCTTGATCCACGCGAAGTCATGCGACGGGAAGCGCGCATATATCTACGCAATGAGACTATGAAATGAAGGGTCCATTGTTGTCCATTTGTTCGTGCTTCGGCTTGGAACAGAAGGCGGCATGGCGTGGCGTGGCGTGGGGAAGTGACCCCGCATTCGAATTTCACGAAACTGTCGGAAGCAACCGACATGAGATCGCTGTCGCGCGACGCGCGGCAATAGCAGTGGACTGACTATTCAAACAACTATGGCTCGGGTCGTCATCTTCCAATACCGACTGCTAAATTACCGTTTGCGGTTGTTTGAGTTGCTCCGTGAGAAGCTCGCCCGGCAAGGTGTGGCGCTGATCTTGGTGTGTGGGCAAGCCTCCGATGAGGAGCGCACACGAAAAGATGAAGGCGAACTCACCTGGGCGACGCGAGTGCAAAACACATTCATTCGTTTCGCTGGCAAGGACCTTGTCTGGCAACCAATACCCGCTGTTGCGCGGGCCGCAGACTTGTACATAGTCATGCAGGAGAGTCGAATACTGTCCAACTATTGGCTGCAGTCGTCTCGCTGGTGGCGCGGGACCCGAGTCGCGTATTGGGGCCACGGCCGCAACTACCAGAGCGCCAAGCCCGCTGGGCATCGCGAACGATGGAAGACATGGTGGCTCCAGCGAGTGGACTGGTGGTTCGCATACACAGAAAGTGTTGAAGCCCACCTTGTGGCACGTGGATATCCGGCGGCGCGGGTGACGAGGCTCAACAACGCAATTGATGATTCCGGGTTCCGCAATGACCTGGCCCAGATTGCACAGCAGGAACGGGATTTTGCGCGCGCACAACTTCAAATTTCAGTTGACGCTCAGGTGGCCATTTACTGCGGGTCGATCTATGCGGGGAAGCGGATCGACGTGCTGCTGAATAGCGCTGACCTGCTACGGGCGCACTTGCCCGACTTTCACCTGCTTGTGGTGGGTGATGGGCCTGATGCGGCCGTCGTTCGCGAAGCATCCGCGAGTCGCTCTTGGCTGCACGTCCTAGGCCCGCGAAACGGTGCGGAAAAGGCGCTCTACTTTCGTCTTGCAGCGGTAATGCTGAATCCTGGTTCGGTTGGCCTGCATGTGGTTGACGCTTTTGTCGCAGGAACGCCGTTGGTGACACAAGCATCGGCGCAGCACGGCCCTGAGTTTGACTACCTCGTTGACGGCATAAACGGCTGTGTCGTATTTGATGACAACCCAGAAAGCTATGCGGATGCAGTCGTACGTTTATTCACCGAGCCGGGTACCCTTGACTCCATGCGCGCGCAATGCGAACACTATGCCGAGAAGTACACCTTGGAAGCAATGGCGAACCACTTCAGCGAAGGGATTGTCGCCTGCCTGCGCGTCCACGGTGATCTGCGGGCGTCACGCCCACTGCACTGAGCTTGCTCTGGAGAATCTTAGCGCCCGATCAGCATACGCTTCGCGCGGCGAAGCGCACTCCTTGAGTAGCGACCGGCGAGGCCAATGGAATTGTCAAGACCAAGGGACAACAGTCCGTCGTCGAGCAGCTGTTTCGCTAGGTAGGGAGGAAGGGTGTCGGGATCGATGGTTGACGGTGATGCTCTTACGCCCCTCACTTGGTTTGCAATATTGTCACCGTGAATAACCTGAATCCAACTGTCTCGACTCGGGATTTGGCGGATCGAGCCATGTCGATTTAGCTGGTGATGCTTCCCTTGCCAGACGGTTGCGAATTCGGTTCGCGACTCGCTTAGCGA
>JBEBHW010000764.1:0-2160 GCA_040081145.1 Burkholderiaceae bacterium | reverse complement strand
GGGCGCGGACGAGAGGGCGGCGACCGCCGCGCTGACGCGCAGCCTTGCCCGCTATGGCGCACGCGAGGCGTATGGCCGCGAGGACCAGGGCTCGCACGCGATGCTCGACAACGAAATCAAGGAGCAGCGCGTGCTCGGCACGGTGCTGCCTGCCATCTTTCTCGGCGTCGCGGCGTTTCTGCTCAACGTCGTCGTATCGCGCCTGGTGGCCACACAGCGCGAGCAGATCGCGGCGCTCAAGGCGTTGGGCTATGCGAACCGCAGCATTGCCGCGCACTACCTGAAACTCGTGCTGGCGATCGTCACTGTGGGTTTGGGAATCGGCGTCGCCCTGGGCGACTGGCTCGGCACGATGCTGACCGGCCTGTACGCCGAGTTCTTCCGCTTCCCGACATTTGAGCACCGCATCGCGCCGTGGCTGCTGTTCGTGAGCGCGGGCATCACGGTGGTCACTGCCGTGCTGGGCACGCTGAATGCCATCCTCGCGACGGCGCGCCTCGCGCCCGCCGAAGCGATGCGCCCGCCTGCGCCCGGGCGCTATCGCACGGCCATCATCGAACGCCTGTGGGTGGCGCTCGCGCGACTGGGCGCCGGGCCGCCCCAAGGCCAGGCGCGGGCCCCCTCGGGGGGCGCGCCGCCGAAGGCGGCGGGGGGCTCCACGATGCTGCGCATGATTCTGCGCAACATGGAGCGCCGCCCGCTGCGCACGGGGCTGTCGATCGGCGGCGTCGCTGCGTCGGTGGCGATCGTCGTGATGGGCAACTTCTTTCGCGACGCGATCGACGCGATCGTCGACTCGCAGTTCAACGTGGCCATGCGCAGCAGCGTGATCGTCTGGCTGACCGACGCCGGCGCGGACAGCGCCAAGCATCTGGTCGCTCGGCTTCCCGGCGTGGCCGCAGTCGAATCGGGGCGCGACGTGCCGGTGCGCTTCATCAACGGCCACTTGAGCGAACGCGGCCAGATCCGCGGCATGACGCGGCGCCCCGAACTGGCGCGCATCATCGACGTCGACAACCGCGAGGTCAGCCGACTCGAAGACGACGCCCTGGTGATGACAGACCGCCTGGCCGACAAGCTGAAATTGCGCATCGGCGATACCGTGCACGTCGAGGTGCTGGAAGGCCGCCAGCGCACCCTGCAAGTTCGCCTGGGTGCCACCGCGCGCGAGATGATGGGATTGAACGCCTACATGGAGCGGCGCGGCTTGAACCGGCTGCTGCAGGAGGGCGACCAGTCGACCTGGTTCGCGCTCGTGCTGGACCGCGGCGCCGAGCCGGCACTGCTGCGGATGAGCAAGCAAATGCCGAAGATCGTGGGCGTGTTCAGCAAGGCGACGCTGCTGCGCAACATGCAGGAGGTGAGCGCGCGCAATGTGCGCATCATGAGCACGATCCTCACTTTTTTCGCTTCGGTCATCGCGGTGGGCGTGGTCTACAACAACGCGCGCATCGCACTGGCCGAGCGCACCTGGGAACTCGCCAGCCTGCGTGTGCTCGGCTTCACGCGCGCCGAGGTCTCGAGCCTGTTGCTCGGCGAGATGGCGATTGCCATCGCGATCGCGCTGCCGCTGGGCATGCTGCTCGGTTACGGGCTCGTGCACCTGATATCGGGCCTGCTCGCCTCCGACCAGTTCTTCTTTCCAGTCGTGATCCTGCCGCGCACCTATGCCTGGGCGGCGCTGGCCGTCGTCGCCGCGGGTCTGGCGAGCGCCCTCGTCGTGCGCCGGCGCATCGACAAGCTCGACATGGTGGCGGCGCTGAAGACACGCGAATAGGAATTCCGAGGTCAATGATGAAACACAAGACTTGGTACTACGTCATCGCCACCGTGCTGGCGTTGGCGCTCGCGCTGGCCTGGGCGTTTGCGCCACGGGCGGTGGAAGTGGAGTTGGCGCCGGTGACGCAGGGCCGTTTCGAGACCAGCATCGACGAAGACGGCAAGACGCGCCTGGCCGATCGCTACGTGGTATCGGCGCCGCTGGCCGGGCATTTGCAACGCAGCCACTTGCGCGAGGGCGACTCGGTGGCCGCCGGCGCCATCGTCGCCAGGCTCACGCCGGTGCTGCCGACGCTGCTCGACGCGCGCACGCTGCGCGAGCTGGCGGCGCGCGTCGAAGCGGCGCAGGCCAATCTCGAGCGCGCCGCAGCGCGCATCGCA
>JBEBHW010000084.1:0-9811 GCA_040081145.1 Burkholderiaceae bacterium | reverse complement strand
GTCACACCCACTCGCGCTCACCTCACGCGCTTGATGAAGGTCTGGCGCTCGGGCGGCTGGCCGTGCCGCGACGCGCTCGAAATCGACCTGCTCGCTGCGAAGTGGGTCACGCTGACCGTCGCGGACAGTGGCCACGAGACCTTGCGACTCACCGACCTCGGAATTCGCTTGCTTGCCCACGCGAGGCAAACAGCGCAACGCGCGTCGAGCGACCACGATCGCCTCGCGGGGCGCATGGCCAGGCAACTTGCGCAGAGCGGGCGAATCGTGTGGCGCGAATTGTCGTTGCGCGCCCAGGTCAGCGCGGACGCGCCGCGCGTGGACGCTGCGATGCAGGAAGCAAGTGAAGCCCTGTGGGACGACGCGCGCAAAGGCACGGCCGAGCACCCCGCGCCGCAGAGCGCCGCGCACAGAATGTGGCGCGTCGCCAGACCCGACGTGTTTTCGCTGCGCCACACCTCGGTCGAAAGCTATTTGCAGCCGATGGTCCACGAGGTCAAGGTGAGCCGCGCGGACTTGCTCTCCGACTTGCGACACACCAGCAAGCGCGAGTCCTACCAGTGGCTGTCGTGCGAAACGTACTTCGTGTTCCCGGCGCAAATTGCCGAATTGCAGGAGATCCCGCAGGACTTCGGCGTGTGGGTCTTGACCGGCTCCATCGAAGAAGGCTCGCTCGAGCTGCTGCGCCCGGCGCGCCACTCGCCGTGCACGCTGCCCTTTGCGGTGTGGATGGCGCTGGCCAAGTCCACTCCCGAGCAGTTCGACACGGACGCCTCTCAGGGCCAACTGGGCGGGCCAGCAGATGATGCTCCGAGTGATGCGCCGGGTGATGGGCCGGGCGATGCGCCCCTCGACACATGAGTGTCTACCGCGTTGCGGTGCGCGCGCTGTGCGAGTTCTGCGCCAAGCAAGGCGACCTGGACCTGCGCTTCACTCCCGCGCCGAGTTCGCAGCAGGGCATTGCCGGGCACCAGAGCGTCGCCGCGCGGCGTGGCGCGGGCTACCGCACCGAAGTGGCACTCAGCGGCGAATACGGTCGCCTCAGCGTGCGCGGGCGCGCCGATGGTTATGACCCGGCGCGTCAGGTGCTCGAGGAAATCAAGACCTTCAAGGGGGATCTCGCTCGTTTGCCTGCCAACCACCGCGATCTGCACTGGGCGCAGGCCAAGGTGTATGGCGCGCTGCTGTGCGCGCAGCTGGGGTTGCCCGGAGTGACGCTGGCACTCGTCTACTTCGACGTCGGCCGGCAGCAGGAAGCCCCGCCGCTGCAACAACATTGCACGGCGCAGGAACTGCAGGCGTTCTTCGAAGCGCTGTGCGAGCGCTTCATGGCCTGGGCGGACCTGGAGGCGCAGCATCGCGCCCGGCGCGACGGCGCGCTGCAAACCCTGCGCTTTGCCCACGAGTCGTTCCGCGCGGGGCAACGCACGCTCGCGCAGGCGGCTTTCCATGCGGCGCGGCTGGGGCGGTGCCTGCTGGCCCAGGCGCCCACGGGAATCGGCAAGACGATGGCGACGCTCTTTGCGCTGCTCAAGGCGTGCCCCGGCCAGGAACTCGACAAGGTTTTCTTCCTCACCGCCAAGGGCACCGGGCGCGCACCCGCGCTCGATGCGATCGAGACGATCCGGCGCAAAGAGCCGGGCCTGGCGCTTCGGATCATCGAGCTCGTGGCCAAGGAGAAGGCGTGCGAGCACCCCGACAAGGTTTGCCACGGCGAGTCCTGCCCCCTGGCAAAGGGCTTTTACGACCGCCTCCCGGCGGCGCGCCACGCGGCCGTGTGCGCCGCCACGCTGACCCCGCAGGCCTTGCGCGAAATTGCGCAGGCGCACGCGATATGTCCGTACTACCTGGGCCAGGAAGCGGCGCGCTGGTGCGATGTGATCCTCGCCGACTACAACCACTTCTTCGACAGCACGGCGTTGCTCCATGGCTTGACGGTGCTGAATTCGTGGCGCGTGGGCGTGCTCGTCGACGAGGCGCACAACCTGCTCGATCGGGCCCGGGACATGTACAGCGCGAGCCTCAGCCTCGCGCAACTGCGCACGCTTCGTGCCGCCGCGCCGCCCGCGCTGAAGGAGACGCTGGACCGCCTGCAGCGCAGCTGGCGCCGCGTCGTGAAAGACCAGGTTCAGGCGTATCGCGTGCTCGGTGCGCCGCCCGCGCCCCTGGCCACGGCGCTGCAGGACGCCACGTCCGCAATCTCCGACCATCTGGCCGACAACCCGTTGACGGTGCAGAGCAGCTTGCTCCAGTTCTACTTCGACGCGCTGCAATTCACCAAGCTGCTTGAAAGCTTCGGCGCGCACTCGATCTTCGACGCCACGCTCGACGAAGCCGCCAGCGCGAAGCCTGGCGCGCGATGTGCAGACTCGACGCTTTGCGTGCGCAACGTCGTTCCCGCCACATTCCTCAGGCCGCGCCTGACCGCGGCACGCTCGACCGTGCTGTTCTCGGCAACGCTCACGCCGTGGCACTTCTATGCGAACACGCTGGGCCTGCCGGACGACACCGCGTGGCTCGACGTGGCGGCGCCGTTCGCGCCCGAGCAACTGCAAGTGCGCATCGTGCGCCATGTGTCTACGCGCTTTGCCCATCGAGACGGTTCGCTCGCCCCGATCGCCGCGCTGATGGCTGCGCAATACCACGCGCGGCCGGGCAACTACCTGGCGTTCTTCAGCAGTTTCGATTACCTCGAGCGCGCCCTCGAAGAATTCGCACGAACCTTCCCGCACATCCCTGTATGGCAGCAAGGGCGCAGGATGGATCCGACCTTGCGCGCCGGCTTCCTGGCGCACTTCGAGGTTGACGGCCGCGGCGTCGGCTTTGCCGTGCTCGGCGGTTCGTTCGCGGAGGGCATCGATCTGGCGGGCACGCGGCTCATCGGCGCCTTCATCGCCACGCTGGGGCTGCCGCAGTTCAACCCGGTCAACGAGGAGCTGCGGCGCAGGCTCGACGCGCTGTTCGGCCGAGGCTTCGACTACACGTATCTGTACCCGGGCTTGCGCAAGGTGGTGCAGGCGGCGGGCCGGGTGATTCGCAGCTTGTCGGATGTGGGCAGCGTGCACCTGATCGACGACCGCTTCGCCCGGCCGGAAGTGCTGCGGCTGTTGCCGAGCTGGTGGCGCATTGAGGTTGAGGCGGGTCGGGCAAGTGGTGCCTGGTCGCGTGCTCCAGTGTCAGGCAGTCCCTCGATGGCTCCGTGAAACAGTTCGCATTCCGGCGGCTTGGCGGGCTGGAATGCGCCGCTACCCACCCTTTGTCTGCCAACTCTGGCGTTCGCCCCATTCCAGCCGAGCTATCCTGCGCGCAGCGATGATCCAGGAAACGACGCGAGACGCAAACATCGAGGCCACGGTGCGGCGGGAATTGCTGCGTCTGGCATTGGTCAATGCGGAGCGAACCATCCCGCTTTTGCTGGTTGCGGTCGTGATCATCGTCGTGCTCGGCGTTTCTGCCCATTCCCACGCCGCAGCCTTGACTGCCGCTGCAGTGGGAATGACGGTGGCCATCGGGCGTTACCGCCTGGCACGCCGATTTGTCGAGATACCGAGTCTCAATGAGCAGCAGATCCAGACCGCGACGCGCAGCTTGGAAATCAACGCCAGCCTGGCCGGGCTGCTCTGGGCCACCTGCTCGTTCGGCATCTTTCCGCACCTTCAAGGGTCGCCTGCAATCGTCTGCGTCGGCATCAATATCGGTTCGGCCGCGGCCGCGGCGCTGTTCATGTCGCTCGTCGGACGGTCCTTCCTGTTTCTGGTGCTGCTGAGCCTCGGATCGTTGGTTGTTGCCAGCTTGGCGATCGAAGAGGTCCGCTCATTTCCAGTAGCCGCCCTGGCCGGCCTTTCAGCGTGGTCGATGATTCGCCTCGGGCAGGCCGTCAAGGAAACGACGGCCAGTGCGATTCGACATGGTTTCGAAAAGGACGAGGCGAACGCCTCGTTGGTGCTGGCCAAGGAAGCGGCGGAAGCGGCAACACTGGCCAAGTCGCAGTTCCTCGCCACCATGAGCCATGAAATTCGCACACCGATGAACGGCGTGCTCGGGGCGCTGGACCTGCTGCGGCACTCGGCCCTGGACGCCACGCAACGCCGCCTCGTGCGCGCTGCCGCGTCGTCGGGCGCGTCGCTCATGTCGATCCTGAACGACGTGCTCGACCACTCCAAGATCGAGGCAGGCAAGCTGGAGCTGGTCAACACACCCACCTCGCCTCGCGAGCTGCTCGCCTCTGTGGTGACGCTGTTTCGAGGGAACGCCGAAAGCAAAGGTCTGAGCCTGACCTTGAGCGTGGCCGACGATGTGGCGCCGTGGGTCTTGTGCGACGCTCAGCGGCTCAAACAAGTCGTGCTCAACCTGGTGGGCAATGCGATCAAGTTCACCGAACGTGGCGGCGTAAGCCTGCGCGTCGCCGCGCGGCCGGCTCCACCGGGATGGGCTGTACTTCGTATCGAAGTTCAGGACTCGGGCGTCGGGATACCGGTCGAGGCTCAGCAAGACTTGTTTCGTCCGTTCCACCAGATCGAGACTTCACATTCGCATCGGCCCGGCGGAACGGGCCTGGGGCTGGTGATCAGCCAAAGCATCGTTCAGGCGATGGGTGGGCGCATCGAAGTGCGCAGCAACCGGGGGGAAGGCTCGTGCTTTGGGTTCGAGGTGACATTCGAATGCGACGAATCGCCGACCCAGCCCGACGCGATCGATTCAGGGCTGATCGGTCTGGACAGCGAAACCAAACTGGAAGGAACGGTTCTGGTCGTCGAAGACAACGATGTGAACCGAATCATTGCGCGTGAAATGCTGGGTTCGATGGGGCTCAAAGTGGTCGAGGCGTGCGACGGCGCGAATGCGCTCGAACAGCTTTCCACGCACCGGGTCGACCTGATCTTGATGGATTGCCAGATGCCCGTGATGGATGGCTACGCGGCAACCCGCGAGATCCGGGTCCGCGAGCAGCGCCTCGGGCGGCCGAGAATCCCCATCCTCGCCTTGACCGCCAATGCCTTCGACGAAGACACAGTGCGCGCCCGTCAGTCGGGGATGGACGCCCACATCGCCAAGCCCTATACCCGGGCGCACCTCCTCAAGACGCTCAACAACTGGCTTTGATCTCCGCTGCTTCGCGCAGCGCAATCCGCCAGGTGCATCCAGCAGGCCCGTTCGTCAGTTGAGTGTTGCCCACTCGCTGATTCCGGTGCGCTCAACCCCCCAGGCAGTATCAAGCTCCATCCTCTTGATCTCCTCGATGGCACCGTCATGCGCGCCCCCGACCTTGCGCACCTGCGCCCTGGCCAGACGCTCCATGAGCCGCAAGTCCCGATTCGACAATCCGAGCGCAGTCACGGCCCACTGGTCGATGATGGTTTGCAACGACTCGTAGGAAATCGGCGCGGCAACGCGCCGGGCTTGCAGCGCCGCAATGGTTCCACGGAAGCGTGGCTCCATCGCGCGGACGTATTCATCGAGAAGCGCTTCGCCGGCGCCGTCCTCCGCGACGTGTTCAACAAGTCCGCGGCGTTGCAATTGCTCCGCTGTGTAGATCTTGCCGGACAGCACCATGTCGTTGGCGACGGCGAAGCCGGCCTTTCGGCTTGTGAGGCTCCAGCCACCCATGCCCGGAAACAGGTTGAACAAGACCTCTGGAAACCCCGCCTGGGCACCACGCTCCATGATGACGGTGTGGTGCGCGAGTGCGGATTCGAGGCCGCCGCCGAGCATATCGCCTTGCACCAGTGCCGTCGTATGAACCCCGATGTTCGCAGCGTTCTCCCCCCACCACACGAGATCGAGGCAGCGTCGCGCGTAGAGTCGAAGCGATTCGAGATCGCGCGCCCGGACCAGCAACACGAAAAGCGACAGGTCGCCGCCGAAATTGAACACGCCAGGCACGTCCGAGGTCGTCACGAAGTGGCGGACCAAACCCGGGCAGGAACTGATGTCGTTATAGATTTGCTGCAGTTCAGCCAACGCTGCCAGGCTGTAGCACTGGATCGGCTTCACCGCCATGCGCGCCGTGAGCATGGAGAACTCGGGGTTCCAATCGAGCCGGATGTAGCGGTAAGGCCGGTCCAGCTCGGCGGGCATGACCCGGCGCAAGGAGTCGTTCATATGGCCTCGAGAATTCGGGCGAACTGATCGAAATTGACGCAGACCGATTCGACGATCGCGTGTTTTGCGTCGTCGCCGTGCACGCCGTTGAGCACGATCCGAAGCTCAGCCATGTGCTGCGCGTCGAGCTCGGCATGCGAGCTGACGAACGAAATTCCCCGGTCGGCTTCGAGCAGCAGCGACTCCTTGATCGCGGCGGTCATCGGCCCGCCGTACACCGAGGCGACAACCTCCAGCGCATACAACATGCCCAGCACGGACAGCGGGTGTTTGCGGTCGGCCGCCCAATAGTTGTAGCCGACGAATCCGAGGATGAGCCTGGACGGCTGGTAGGCGAGCGCCTCTTTCTCCGTGACGCCGACCACTTCCAGGTCGTTCATGACCCACTGCTCGTGGCCTTTCTCTTCGTGCATGTGCTCGTAGAGGAAGTAGCGAACCGCCTTGTGCGCGTCGCCGATGCGGCTTGCCGCTGCGGCACACACCGGATTGAAGTGCCAAACGATGTGGTACAGCTCGAGCAGGAACTTGCGGTAGCGCTCCAGCGACAGGCCGTTGCCTACGATGTCGAGCACCTTGGGGTTCGTCTCGAAGGAGCGTCGCGCTTCGTCGCTGCGGGTCACCAGGTCGATGAAGAATGGCAAGGTCGTGGTCTGCATGGGTTCCGGACAGGAGAATCTTCAAGGCTGGATCTGGCGCCGCCGTCAATCCGAGATTGAACATTTTGCGGCTCAACATGTGGCGCAATTCACGCTTTGCCATTCTGCATAGATTGGGCTCGCGTCACGGCGATCGATACATTTGATTTCAGATTCTGTCGTTTGGCCGTGAGGAGTCGGCTGGGCCGTCGGGCAAGAGACACGCTGTCGGGGTGATGGCCGCGCCTAACACTGGGTTAATGCCTAGGCCATCTCGCTTGTCCTTCGCTCGGAGTCCCGCTACATTTATATTCATTGACCACTCGGTCAATGAATGATCCACCCCGCATCTCTGTCCCCCTTCACCCCTGAAGACATCGCCACCCATGACCGAAGAATCCACCCTGTTGCTGACGCGCCACGACGGTCCGGTGCTCACGCTGACGCTGAACCGGCCGCAAGCGCTGAACAGCTTCACCGGCGAATTGCATGACGCCCTGATGAAAGCCCTTGGCAACGCAGCGGGCGACCGATCCGTGCGTTGTGTCGTTCTCACCGGCGCCGGCCGGGGCTTCTGCGCCGGTCAGGACCTGAGCGACCCGGCCATCGCCCCCGATCTCACTCCCGGCGCAACGCCCAAAGACATCGGCGCCTTGATCGAAGCGCGCTACAAGCCGCTCGCGCTGATGCTGCACGACTTCCCCGTGCCCGTCATCGCCGCAGTGAACGGCGTTGCGGCGGGTGCCGGCGCGAACCTGGCGTTGAACTGCGACATGGCGATCGCGGCGCGCTCGGCGTCGTTCATCCAGGCGTTTTCCAAAATCGGCCTGATTCCTGACGCCGGCGGAACCTGGCTGCTGCCGCGCCTGGTGGGGCGTGCGAACGCGATGGCGCTGGCGCTGCTCGGCGACAAACTGCCGGCCGAAGAAGCGCAGCGCATCGGCCTGATTTATCGCTGCGTCGATGACGCCACGCTCGCCGCGGAGTCCCTGGCGCTCGCCCAACGCCTGGCTGCAATGCCCGTGCGTGCGCTCGTCGAGACGCGCCGCGCGTTTGCCCAGTCCGGCCAGTTGACCTTGTCTGCGGCGCTCACCCTGGAGGCCGACGTGCAACGCCGCATGGGCCACAGCGCAGACTACATGGAAGGCGTGAGCGCATTTTTCGCCAAACGCCCGGCAGTCTTCAAGGACCGCTGATGGCACCCTCGAATCCGGCAGCGGCGGCGCAGGCGCTTGCCGAACGCGTGCGCGACGCGATGTACGCCAAGGACGTGGCGGCGCGCAGCATGGGCATCGAGGTCCTCGCCATCGGTCCGGGAACGGCGCGCGTGACGATGGCGGTGCGCCCCGACATGGCAAACGGCTTCGGCATTTGCCACGGCGGGCTCGTCGCCACGCTCGCCGACACCGCCTTCGCCTACGCGTGCAACTCGTGGAACGAGCGCACCGTGGCGGCCGGCTTTGACGTGCAGCTCTTGGCCGCCGCGCAACTTGGCGATACGCTGGTCGCCAGCGCGATCGTGGTCACGCAAGGCAAACGCACCGGCCTCTATGACGTTGCCGTGCACAACCAGGACAACCGGCTCGTCGCTGCCTTTCGCGGCCGCTCGCACCGGCTGACGGGGCCGGTCGTCGAGGTTTGACGACGAATCCCCACCATCGGAGGCCCGCATGCCCGTGAAGCATCCCGCCGCCGCTGACCTCGAGGCCATCGAGACAGCGAGCCGCGACGAATTGCAGGCGCTGCAACTGCAACGCCTGAAAGCGACTTTGGCGACCGCCTACGAACGCGTCGCGCATTACCGCAAAGCCTTCGACGGACACGGCGTGCAGCCGAACGATTTGAAGTCGCTTGCCGACCTGGCGAAATTCCCCTTCACGGCGAAAGCCGACCTGCGCGCCAACTATCCGTTCGGCATGTTCGCCGTGCCGCGCGAGCAGGTGGTGCGCATTCACGCGTCGTCGGGAACGACCGGCAAACCCACCGTCGTAGGCTACACGCAGGCCGATATCGACACCTGGGCACACCTGATGGCGCGCTCGATCCGCGCCTCGGGTGGACGCGCCGGCGACATCGTGCACGTCGCTTACGGCTACGGCCTGTTCACTGGCGGCCTGGGCGCGCACTACGGCGCGGAGCGCCTGGGTTGCACCGTGATCCCGATGTCGGGCGGGCAGACCGAGAAGCAGGTGCAGTTGATCCAAGATTTCAAGCCCGACATCATCATGGTCACGCCCAGCTACATGCAAGTGATCATCGAAGAGTTCCGCCGGCAAGGCGTGGAGCCACGCGACATGTCGATCAAGATCGGCATCTTCGGCGCCGAACCCTGGACCGAGGCAATGCGCCGCGAGATCGAAGCGAATGCCGCGATCGACGCGGTGGACATCTACGGCCTGTCGGAAGTGATGGGCCCTGGCGTGGCCAACGAATGCATCGAAGCGAAAGATGGGCCGGTGATCTGGGAAGACCACTTCTTCCCGGAGATCGTCGACCCCGTTACCGGTGCAGTGCTGCCCGACGGCGAGGAAGGCGAGCTCGTCTTCACGACGCTCACCAAAGAAGCGTTGCCCGTCATTCGCTACCGCACCCGCGACCTGACGCGCTTGCTGCCGCCCACGGCGCGAAGCATGCGCCGCATGGGCAAGATCGTGGGGCGCAGCGATGACATGCTGATCATCCGCGGCGTCAATGTGTTCCCCACGCAAATCGAAGAACTCGTGTTCGAGCAGGGTCAGCTTGCGGGCCAGTACCAGATCGTCGTGACGCGCGAGGGCCACCTCGACGAGTTCGAATTGCGCTGCGAAGTCTTGCAGAGCGCGATCGGCGCCGATCGTGACGCGGCTGCCGCGTGGTTGCAACACCGCATCAAGACGATGATCGGCATCAGCGCCCGAGTCCACGTGGGTGCGCCGGATTCGATCGAGCGCACTCTCGTCGGTAAGGCGCGGCGCGTGCTCGACAAGCGTCAACGAGGCTAGAGGCTGAGGAGGAACACATGTACACCCAAGCGATGGACACGCTGGGCCGAGAGCACCCCGAGGCCGACGACATACGTCGTCCGCCCCCCGAGG
>JBEBHW010000763.1:0-2168 GCA_040081145.1 Burkholderiaceae bacterium | reverse complement strand
CCACTTCGCGCGCAGCGACGTCGATCGCCGCGCCTTGCACGATGGGCAGGCCGGGCACGTAGCCGGCGAAGACTTCGGTGACTTGAAGCAAGGGTGCAGGGTGTGTCATACCGGAACTTCACCAAGGTACGCGTCGAGCACGCGCGGGTCGCTGCGCACCGTGTCGGCGTTGCCTTCGCAGATCACCTGGCCCTGCACCATCACGACGATGGGGTCGCACACGCTCATCACAACGTCCATGTTGTGCTCGATGACGAGGAACGAAATGCCCTGGCGATTCAGCGCGATGACGCGGTCGATCAGCGTTTCGAGCAACACCGGGTTCACGCCGGCAGCGGGCTCGTCGAGCAGGATCAATTGAGGATCGATCATCAAGACACGCGCGAGTTCGAGCAGCTTGTGCTGCCCGCCGGAGAGCCGCCCCGCCAACTCGCTGGCCTTGCCGGCGAGTGCGCAGGTCTCGAGTACGGCAAGCGCGCGCTCGCGCGCCTGGCGCTCTTGGCGCGCGACGCGTGCCGGATTCACCCAGTTGTTCCAGAACAGCTCGCCGGCCTGGTGCGCGGGAACCAGCATCAGGTTTTCCAGCACCGTCATCTGCGGGAACGGCCGTGGCACCTGGAAGGTGCGCGCCAGGCCGCGGTGAAAGATGCGATCCGGCGAGGCGCCGTCGATGCGCTGCCCGAGAAAACTAATCTCGCCCGCGCTGGGCGTGAGCGTGCCGGCGATCAGGTTGAACAGCGTCGTCTTGCCCGCGCCGTTCGGACCGATCAGGCCGGTGATGCGCCCGGCCTGAATCCGCAAGTCGACGCCGTCGACGGCGCGCAAGTTGCCGAAGGCCTTGCGCACTTGGCGCAGTTCGAGCATGGCGGAGGCGTCGGGTGCCATTGCATCAAACCCCAGGCGCATCTGCGGCTGCGTCGCCCGCCGCGCCACGCAGCGCCGTGACTTCGATCTCCACCTTCGCCTCGGGTACGGCCAGGGCGCAGCACACCGTCGTGTTGGCCGGCCGTGCGGCGCCCAGGCGCTGCTTCATGACCGCCGAGACCGCGGCAACGTCGGCGCGGTCCGGCACGTAGACACGCACGCGCACCACGTCGACGAGTTGCGCTTGCGCTTGCTTCAGCGCCGCTTCGATGATGTCCAGCGCCGTCTCGGCCTGGGCTTGCGCCGATTCGGGCCAGGCCTGCGTGGCGCGGTCGAACCCCACCGTGCCGGAGACGAACACCCAGCCATCCTGCGCGACGGCGCGCGAATAACCGGCGAGCGCCTCCCAGGGCGAGCCGCTGCTGATGAAGCGGCGCTGGTTGCTGGGCCTTGGCGCCGAATTCATACCGACACCTCCTGGAAGCGCGGCTCGCGCCAACGTTCCTGGACCAGGATGTCGCGCAACCGCGCGACCGCGTGCCACACGTCGGCGTGCGTGACGGTCGTCGGCGCGAGGCCGAAGCGGATCACGTCGGGCTGGCGGAACGAGCACACGACGTCGGCTTCGAGCAGCGCTTCGCAAGTCGCACCGCCCCCAGGGCAATTGAACGCGAGGTGCCCGCCGCGGCGCTCGTAGTCGGCAGGTGACACCTGTCGCACGCCCAGCGCGGCGCATTGTTCGTGCAGCAGCGTCGCGAGCAGCGTTGAGAGCGAGCGGTGTTTGGCAAACAACTGCGGCAAATCGACGCCCGCCCAGATTCGCGCGGCGCATTCCATCGCGGCGTTTTGCAACACCGGCATCGTGCCGGTGACAAGCGACGAGACGCCAGGCGCCGGCGCGTAGTTGCCGCGAAAGTTCATGCGGTCGGCGTGGCCCAGCCAACCGGGCAGGGCCGGCCAGTCGCGGTTCTGCAGGTCGTGGCGGATGTAGGCGAGCGCGGGTGCGCCTGGCCCCGAACTCAGGTACTTGTAGCCGCAGGCGACGGCAAAGTCGGCGCGGCTCTCGACGAGCCGCACGGGAACGGCGCCGACGCTGTGCGACAGGTCCCACAAGATCCGCGCGCCGCAGCGCTGCACCGCCGCAGTCGAGCCCGCCGTGTCCCAGCGCTAGGAGCTGCGGTAGTCGACGTGGGCGAGACCGACCAGCGCGACGTCGCTGCCCAGGGCCTGGGGCAACTCCTCGGGCGAAGCGATCGCCCGCGCCAGCCAGCGCCCGCCGCTGTGGCGCACGATGCCCTGCACGA
>JBEBHW010000083.1:0-9834 GCA_040081145.1 Burkholderiaceae bacterium | reverse complement strand
GCCACATAGAGGGCGTCCTGCGCCGCTGCGATGTCGCGCACCACACCCGCTTGCTCCGGCAATTCGAGCCTAGCCCGCGACCAGTCAGGTGCCAGCACCGGCGTGGAGACCACCCGAAAGCGTTGCGCGCCGCTGCGCGTGAGTGCGTAGGCGCGCTCGCCGCGAATCTCGAATTGCCAGATGCCGTCATCGTGGCCGATCAGCGGTTTCCAGTCGCCCGCACCCGGCCCCGCGCTTGCGCTGCGCACCGAGCGCACCAGCGCACGAACGTCGCGCCGCACGCCGTCTTCGAAATACGCCACTTCGAACGGCGAATCGCCGAAGCGCAACACCGCCAGGTGCTCGTGCGCGGTGCGCGGCGGCCCGACGTTGCGCCGCCCGTCGCTCATCAACTCCGGAACGGCGCCGGCGCGCGCAGCCAGGCGCCAGCCGCGCGGCCATTGAAACGCTTCGCTCTTGTCCAGCGCAGAACCCGGCTCGCGCAGCGTCTGGAAGTGAACCGCGCTGCTGTCCGGCGCCCACCGGTACGGGCTCGAGCCGTTGAACTTGGCCCCGGCAATCGGCCCGACGAGATCGGCCCCGGAGGCGACATCGCGCAAGTAAAGCGAGGCGTCTTCCGAGCCCGCCTCCGAGATGCCGTAGGCGACGAAGCGCCCGTTGGGCGAAGGAATGAAAAAGTCGATGGCGTGTTTTGGCCCGAAACGCGCGGGGTCGATCACCAGGTTCTCCGGCAGCTCGATGCCGGCGCGCACGACGAGCTTGTGCTGCGCGGCCCCGGCCTCGCGGCGCAACAGGAACACATTGCCATTGGCGACGACGGACACCCGCGCCACCCGCGCCGGCGCGCTGTTTTCGACTTCGAGCATGCGCTGCAGCAAGGCGCTGCGGCCCTCGATGCGGTCCAGCACGCCGCGGCTGTAGCGCGCCTGGGCGTGCATCCATGCCTGCACCTCGGAACTCGCCACGTCTTCCAACCAGCGATACGGATCGCTGAGGACGGTGCCGTGGTAGCTGTCTTGCACCATGCGTTGCGGCGTTGCCGGCGCGGCGTCGGGCGTCATGGGCGGTCGCTCGAAGAACGCGCAGGCGGCGAGCAGGCTGGAGGCTGCGCAGCACAGCAGCCACGCGAGGACGGGTATCGAACGTGTCGGGCTTGCAGGCATGACGCGCAACGGGGGGCTTCCGGGGTGGACTCGACCCGCAAGTATCAGCCACTCGGGCATGAGCGTCGCGCGGTGCAGGACGTGCCGGGCCTCGTGCATGGGTGTCGATCCGATCGCACTGTGGCATGGCGGAGCGAACGCGAATCGTGCGGCAACTGCGATAGCGATTTGACCCGCCCACGAATGAGGATTACCATACGCCTGCACATACGCATACTGAGAGACCCCATGAAAACGGAACGAGTCACCCTTCTCACGAGCCCTGAGTTCAAGACCTTCCTGTCCACCGAGGCGAAGCGCGAAAATGTCAGCGTGGCCGAGCTGGTGCGTTCGCGCTGCGAGCGCCGCCCCACTGAGGATGAAGCGGTTCTGGTGGCGCTCACCTCGGAGCTGCGCAGCGCCGTGGTCCGGGCGAAAAAGTCGCTTCGCGAAGGATTGGCTGAGGCCGATTCGGTGCTTTCCGAGCTGCGCGCCAAGCACGTCAAAGTGCCCGCAGCGCGCCCTCTTCGAGGGGCCAAGGCCAGGCTCGCCGCATGAGTGCGATCGGTGACGCTATCGGCGCCATCCGTGAAGCGCTGAAGCTCTCCGACGACGTGAAGCGGGCCGGCGAGACCGTCAAGGAAGTTGCGCGCGAACTTCGAGAGCACGATCGGCGCATTACCCGCTTGGAAGCGCAGTGGGAAACAGCGCTGGCGCTGACGCAAAGGTCAGCCCCGAAGCCCATCAAGCTCAGCGGCAAACGCGACGGCGAATAGGACACGCGCGTCAACATGCGCAGGTACGCTGCAACGGTTGCGGCGACTTCGTCTTCAGACCAGTCCGAATTCAGCTGCATTTCATCGACCATGTCAAGTGGAAGTATGCGTTGAAGTGGCCTGAATGCCGTTCGTGACCTATCGAACTCAAGTCGCCATCAAGCGGCCCGCGCGAACGGCGGCGTTTGCGACCGCCCCTGCCCCTCCAGCTCAACCCACCGCACCCGAGCCAACTCCACACTCGCCTCTTTCACATGCCCAAATCCGCGGATCTGCTCCGGCACGTCGGCGATCTGCACCGCCAGCGGCAACGACGCCGGACTCAGCGCGACCAGCAATGAATCGATGCGTTGCTCGTATTCCCCGATCAGCGAGCGCTCCATGCGCCGCTCTGCGGTGCGGCCGAACACGTCGAGCGCCGTGCCGCGCCAGCGGCGTGCTTTTGCCAGCCACTGCATTGCGGTGAGCATCCACGCGCCGTACTCGCGCTTCAGCAGGTGCCCCGTGACCGGGTCGCGCCGTGCGAACAGCGGCGGCGCGAGGTTGAAGCGCAGCCGCTTCACGCCGTCGAATTCGGCCTCGAGCTGGCGCCGGAACTCGGGCAAGCTGTAGAGCCGCGCGACTTCGTATTCGTCCTTGATCGCCATCAGCTTGGCGAACTGGCGCGCCACGCTCATGCTGAGCAGCCCTTCGCTGCCGCTCGCCTTGCTCTCTGCTGCGCGCACACGCTCCACGAGACGGCGGTAGCGCGCCGCGTAGGCCGCGTCCTGGTAGTCGCTGAGCAACTGGCTGCGGTTCGCCACCGTCTCGTCCAGCGTCAACGGTTCGAGGGCCAATGGCGCGGGCCGCGCCGCGCCGAGCAGCGTTTCCACTGCCGCCGCGTCGTGCACCCAGAGGCGCCCCATGCGCAGCGCACGTTGGTTGAAGGCGACCTGCACGCCGTTGAGTTCGATCGCACGCTCGATCGCCTGCACGGAGATCGGCAGCCAGCCGAGTTGCAGCGCCACGCCGACGAGGAAGAAGTTCGTCGCGATCGCGTCGCCGAGCAGTGCGGTGGCCAGGCCCGTTGCGTCGACATACGTCACGCGATCCGCGGGCAGCTTCTCCGAAACCTTGCGCGCGAGCAGGCCGAAGTCGAGCTTGGTGTCGACGCCCATCGGCAGCGCCGCCGTCGGCTGTACGCGGTGATTGCCGATGAAGCGGGTGCGCTGCGGATCGATGGCGCGAAACGCGTCGTCGCCGAGCGCCGCAATCATGTCGAAGCCGAGCACGAGCGCCGCGTCGCCCAGGCCCAGCCGGTTCGCGCGCAGTTCGGTGGCCCGGTTCGCGATTTGCAGATGGCTGTACACCGCGCCGTTCTTTTGCGACAGGCCGGTCATGTCGTAGGTCGACGCAGCCCTTCCCTCCAGGTGCGCAGCCATCGCGAGCACGGCGCCGACGGTGATGACTCCCGTGCCGCCGATGCCGGGAATCATCACGCCGAAGCTCGCGTCGTCGAGCGCCGCGATGTAAGGTTGCGGCAGCTGCGCGAACAGCGCGTCGGGCGACTCCACGACCACCGCCTTCTTCGGCTTGGCACCGATCACGCCGACGAAGCTCGGGCAGAAACCCTTCACGCACGAGTAGTCCTTGTTGCAACTGCTCTGGTTGATCCTGCGTTTGCGGCCGAGCAACGTTTCCTTCGGCTCGACGCTTACGCACGACGACTGCACCGAGCAGTCGCCACAGCCCTCGCAAACCGCGTCGTAGATGAACAAGCGTTGCTCGGGGTCGACCAACTCGCCGCGCTTGCGGCGGCGCCGCTTCTCTGCCGCGCAGGTCTGCTCGTAGAGCAGCACGCTGCAGCCGGGCACATCGCGCAGCTCGCGTTGCACGGCGTCCAACCTGTCCCGGTGTTCGATGCGCAACCCTTCGGGCAGCGCCGCGCCGGCGTGGCGTGACGGGTCGTCGCTGACGAGCACGATCGTCTTCACGCCTTCGTGCAGCACCTGGTGCGCAATCGCCGCGATCGATATCGGCCCGTCGATCGGCTGGCCGCCCGTCATCGCGACGGCGTCGTTGTAGAGAATCTTGTACGTGATGTTTGCGCCGCTCGCTACCGCAGCGCGAATTGCCACCAGCCCCGAGTGGTAGTAAGTGCCGTCGCCGAGGTTCTGGAACACGTGCTTGCGCTTCGTGTAGCGGTGCAGGCCGATCCAGTTCGCGCCCTCGCCGCCCATTTGCGTGGGGATCATCGTTCCCGGCCGCGCCCACACCGCCATGCCGCTGCAGCCGATTCCAGCGAGCGCCTTGCTCCCCTCGGGAATTTTCGTCGACGTGCTGTGCGGGCACCCCGAGCAGAAATAGGGCACGCGTTTCACGTCCGTCGGTGACTCCACGGCCGTCAATACGCGGCGCATCGACACCGCGACGTCGAGCTTCAAGTGCAGCGCGTCGTCCCAGATCCCATTCGCGCGCAACCGTGCGGCGATCGCCTGCACGAGGTCGAGCGCTTCAAACGGCAGGTCGGAGGGCAGGAGCGTCGCGCCGGCGCCGTCGGTCTTGCCGGTGATGCGCGGGCGTGTGGCCCGGTTGTAGAGCAGCGCTGCGGCTTGCGCCTCGACGAAAGAAGACTTCTCTTCGACGAAGAACAGCTCCGTCTTGGCGTCGGCGAACTCGTTCAAGCCTTCGGGTTCGAGCGGCCACAACATGCCGATCTTGTAGACGGCGACGCCGAGCGCCCGCGCACGCACCTCGTCCACGCCCAGGGCACGCAATGCGAGGCGCACATCGTGCCACGCCTTGCCCGCGGCGACGATGCCAAAGCGTGCGCCTGCCGCGCCGAACATCAACCGGTCGATCCGGTTCGCGCGTGCAAAACGCTGCACGAGCGGCAACTTGTAGCGGCGCAGGATCGCCTCTTCCTGCGCCGGCGCGTAGACGCCGCGGAAGTGCACGCCCTCGGGCGGCAGCGGCGCGTCGGGGCGAACCACTTGAAAAGCGTCGATGTCGAAAGCCACCGTCATGGTCTGCTCGATCGTCTCGTTGACGACCTTGAAGCCGACCCAGCAACCGCTGTAGCGCGACATCGCCCAGCCGAGCAGCGCCATGGAAACGAACTCGCTCACGTCGGCGGGGTACAGCGTCGGGATCGAATGCACGGCGAGCGCCTGCTGGCTGTGGTGCGCGATCGTCGACGACTTGCCCGGGTGGTCGTCGCCCGCGACGACGAGCACGCCGCCGTTCGGGTGCGTACCGGAATAGTTGCCGTGTTTCAGCGGGTCGCCGGAGCGGTCCACGCCCGGGCCCTTGCCGTACCAGAGGGCGTAGACGCCGTCGACGGTCGAATCGCCCATCACGGCGAGCTGCTGCGTGCCCCAGATTGCGGTGGCGGCGAGGTCCTCGTTGACACCGGGCGCGAACGTCACTGCGGATCGTTCCAGCGCCTTGCGTGCCGACCACAAAGTCTGGTCCAACCCGCCGACCGGCGAGCCGCGATAGCCCGACACATAGCCGGCCGTGTTCAAGCCGGCACGCGCGTCGAGTTCGTTCTGCAGCAGCAGCGCACGCACGAGCGCCTGGTTGCCGTCGATCAGCACCGTGCCTTTCGTGCCGGTGTATTTGTCGTCGAGTTGAACGTCGCGCAGCCGCGGAGTGATGGTCATCGTGCAGTGGTTTCAGGTGGCATGCCCAGCCAGCGGCGTGCATTGCCGGCGCGCAGGCCGGTGAGTTCGCCGGGGGAAAGGTTCGAGTCCAGGGTTCGCGCGTTCGGGTCGGTGTCCATGATGGCGAACGGATAATCCGAGCCCACCATGATCTGGCTCGCCCCGAACACGTCGATCAGGCGATGGATTGTTGACGCGTCGTAGACCAGGTCGTCGTAGAACATCTGCCGCGCGGCAATCAGCGGGTCGCCTTGCAGCGCGTCGCGCACCGAGGGCAAGTTGCCCCAGGCGTGGCGCAGGCGCGGCAGCACCGCCTGGAAGGAACCGCCGCCGTGGCTGAATGCGATTCGCAACCCTGAAACGCGCGCGAGCGTTCCACCGGTGATCATCGACGCTGCGGCAAGCCCGGTTTCGCCAGGGAAGGCGACCACCTGTTCGAGCAGCGGCGGCCCGATCAGGCGCTCCATTCCCACTGGGCGCAGCGGGTGCACGAAGATCGCGGCGCCGCTCGCCGCGGCAGCTTCGAAGAAAGGCAGGAAACGCGGGTCGCCGATCGGCGTGCCGTTCACATGCGTGGCAATCTCCACCCCAGCCATGCCGAGCTGGCGCATCGCGAATTCGAGTTCGGCAATGGCGCGCGAGATGTCTTGCAGCGGCACCGCTGCCAGGCCGGTGAACTGCGCCGGCGCCTTGGCGACCATCGTCGCGATCACGTCGTTCAGATAACGGCACATCGCCGCACCGTCGTCGGGCTCCATCCAGTACGAGAGCAACTCGGGCATGGGCGACAGCACCTGGCGCGTCACGCGCTGCCGCGCCATGTCGCCCAGCCGCACCGCGCAGTTCCAGCATTGGTGCGAGACGGTGCGGTAGTTCGCGCCGGAGATCATCACGTGCTTGTGGCACGGCTGCGCGTCCTTCATCGACGGCCACGGAGCATTCACGTGGCGCCCGATGTAGGGAGGAAAGGATTCCGGCACCACGTGAGTGTGAATGTCGATCAGTTCGCCGGCGGGATCAGAAGCTTGCATCGTCCGAGCATCTTAGGCGGCGCTGCGCCCGGGCTGCCTCAGGATTTCCCTGTTACCGTTCGCATGCGTACGGTTTCCGCAGCCTGCCTACCTTGAATCATTCAAACAACTTCGACTACGTCATCGTCGGCGCCGGCGCGGCCGGCTGCGTGCTCGCCAATCGCCTGTCGGCGGACCCTTTGTGCCGCGTCGCGCTCGTCGAAGCCGGGCCTTCGGACCGCGAGTTCCCGGTGAACTTGAAGACGACGCTGCCGATCGGCAACATCTTCCTGCTGCCGCACGCGCGCTACAACTGGGAGCATCAGTTCAGCGGCGGGCCCGGCGTGAACCGGCGCACCATCCCCTGCCCGCGCGGGAGGCTGATGGGCGGCAGCACGTCGGTGAACGGCACCGTCTACATCCGCGGCCACAGGCTGGACTACGACGAGTGGCTCGCCGCCGGCAACCCCGGCTGGGGCTATGGCGATGTGCTGCCGGCGTACAGGCGCCATGAAAACTACGCCGGCGGCGCATCGGCGTACCATGGCGCGGGCGGCGAACTCGATGTGCAGCGCCTCGCGCAAGCGAATCCGCTCGCCGATGCGTTTGTCGACGCCGCGGTGCAAGCCGGGCACGCGCGCAATGACGACTTCAACGGCGACGCCCAAGACGGTTTCGGCCTGTTCGACTTGAACCGGCGCAACGGGGTGCGCTGGAGCAGCTCGCGCGCGTTTCTGCACCCTGTGCTGCAGCGCCCGAATTTGACTCTGTTCACCGACGCGCTTGTCGAGCGCATCGAACTCGAGGGTTCACGCGCCGTGGGCGTGCGGGTGCGGCAGCACGGCCAGGTGCTGCAGCTCGGCGCGGCCAACGAAGTGGTGCTCGCCGCGGGCACCGTGAACTCGCCGCAGCTGTTGATGCTCTCGGGAATCGGCGCTGCGGCGGAACTGCGGCGCCACGGCATCGACGTGGCCCACGACCTCCCGGGAGTCGGTGCGAACCTGCAAGACCACCCGACCGTGTCGATCGCGATGCAAAACCCAAGCGCCGAGTCGTACGCGCTCACGCTGCGCAGCGCGGCGCGCGTTGCGCTGGCGCCGTTGAACTATCTGTTCGGGCGGCGCGGCATGCTCGCCTCGAACGCTGCGGAAGCGGGAGGCTTCATCCGCTCCACGCCAGGCCTGGACCGGCCGGACGTGCAATACACCTTCATGGTCGGCATGAAAGACAACCCGCGCACCTTGCCGCGCAAGCATGGCTACTTTTTGCACATGGCGGTGTTGCGCGCCGCGACGCGCGGCACGCTGGAGCTTGCGTCCAGCGACCCCGCAGCGCGCCCCGTGATGCGCCCGAACTTCCTGGAAGACTCGGCCGACGTGCGCACGCTCATTCGCGCGCTGCGCGAGGCGCGCCGCATCATCGGCATGCCGGCCTTGCGGCGCGTCTCGGGCGCCGAAGTTTCGCCCGGCTCGGCGCTGCACGACGACGCCGCGCTGCAGGCTTTCATTCGCGCCAAGCTCGCCACGACCTACCCCCCGGTGGGCACGTGCAAGATGGGCCTGGCGTCGGACGCCAGCGCCGTCGTCGACGCGCAATTGCGCGTCCACGGGGTCGACGGCCTGCGCGTCGCCGACGCGTCGATCATGCCGAATCTGATCGGCGGCAATACGAGCGCACCGTCGATGATGATCGGCGAACGCGCCGCCCAGTTCATCCTTCAGTCCAGACCTCAGGAAACCACATGAACGCTCCCATTCCGCTTCGCCCGGCTTTCCTCGACTCCAAGATCAAGGGCCTGTTCATCGACGGCCAGGCGCGCCCCGCCGTGTCGGGCAAGACCTTCGACACGATCAACCCGGCCACCGGCGCAGTTCTCGCCCAGGTCGCGCAAGCGGGTAGCGAGGACATCGACCTCGCGGTGACCGCAGCCAGGCGCGCCTTCGAAGGGCCGTGGAGCCGCTTCAAACCCTTCGACCGCCAGCAGGTGATGCTGCGCCTGGCGGACCTCATCGACAAGCACTACGACGAACTCGCGATGCTCGACACGCTCGACATGGGCGGCCCGATCTCGCGCACTCTCCTCGGCAGGCGCCGCGCGATCGGCCTGCTGCGCTATTACGCGGGTCTGGCGACGACGATCCAGGGCGAGACGATTCCGAACTCTGCCGCGGGCGACATCTTCTGCTACACGCTCAAAGAGCCGGTCGGTGTGGTCGGCGCAATCAACCCATGGAACGGGCCCATCGGGCTGGCGATCTGGAAGCTTTGCCCGGTTCTCGCATCGGGCTGCACGGTCGTGCTCAAGCCGGCCGAGCAGGCGCCGCTGTCGCCGCTGCGTCTGGCCGAACTGTGCATGGAAGCCGGCGTCCCCCCAGGGGTGGTCAACGTCGTCACGGGTTTTGGTGACGCGGGTGCGGCGCTCGCTGCGCACCCGGGAGTCGACAAGATTGCGTTCACCGGCAGCACCGAAGTCGGCCAGAAGATCATCCGCGCTGCGGCGGGCAACATGAAACGCATGTCGATGGAGCTCGGCGGCAAGTCGCCCGACATCGTGTTCGCCGACGCCGACCTCGAGGCCGCGATTCCCGGCGCGGCTTGGAGCGTGTTCCAGAACTCGGGGCAAATTTGCTCGGCGGGAACTCGTCTGTTCGTGCAGCGGCCGATCTACGAGGAGTTCGTGCAACGCGTCGCCGCGTACGCGAAGACCTTGCGCGTAGGCGACCCGCTGGACCCGCAGACGCAGCTCGGCCCGGTGGTCAGCGCCGAACAGTTGGACCGGATCACGGGCTACCTGGCGCTTGGCAGGGAGCAAGGCGCACGCGCGCTGAGTGGTGGCGAACGCATCACGACCGGTGACCTGGCACGCGGCTTCTTCGTGGCACCCACGGTATTTGCCGACGTGCGCGATGACATGCGCATCGCCCGCGAAGAAATCTTCGGCCCCGTCATCTCCGCCCTGCCCTTCGACACGCTCGAAGAAGTCATCCCGCGCGCCAACGACTCAGCTTACGGTCTGGGCAGCGGCGTGTGGAGCCAAAACGTGAACACGATCCACCGCGTCGCCAAAGGCCTGCGTACCGGCACCGTGTGGGCCAACTGCTATCAGGTGATGGACCCGGCGATTCCGTTTGGCGGCTACAAGATGAGCGGTTTCGGTCGCGAGTCGGGGCAGGAGCACATGCGGGAGTATCTCGAGACCAAGGCGGTGGTGATGAAGCTCGATTGAGGAGATTCGCCGACTCCCGGCGTCACGCCGTCGGCC
>JBEBHW010000762.1:0-2172 GCA_040081145.1 Burkholderiaceae bacterium | reverse complement strand
ATGCAGGCGTTGCGTATCACACGCTGCTGATCGAAGGACTCCGTGTCGACTCACCGCTGCGCCGCTTCATCGACAGGTCGCCTACCGTCCAGAGGAAATTTTGGAACTACTGCCCGGAGCCCCCCGCCAAACACTGGCTGTCCCGGTTGCCGCAGACGTTTGCGGAGTACGAAAAATGGTTTGGCGGCAAACCGCGTGCCCAGCTCAAGGCGAAGGAGCGAAAGCTCCACGCGGCTTGCGGATCCGTGGTGCAGCTTCAGCGCGTGACTTCCCCGCAGGACGTTCCGGCCTTCGTCGAATCGGTGGCGCAGATCGCGAAGTTGAGTTGGCAAGGGCGCAAGCTCGGGCAGACGATCGAAGTGGGCGATCGGCAGAGCGAGCGCATGGCCGAGTTTGCCGCCAAAGGCTGGTTTCGCGGCTACTTGCTTCGGTCCGAGACCGGCCCGATTGCCTTTGTCATCGGCTACCAATCGGATGGCACCTACCACTACATGCAGGTCGGCTACGACCCGAAGTGGTCAGAGTTTTCGCCCGGCAACGTCACGCTGTACCGACTCATCGAAGACCTGTATGCGCATGACCGACCTGACGTTGTCGACTTCGGTTGTGGCGACAATCAGTACAAGCGCGTCTTCGGCAACGAATCGTTCGACGAACAGAGCGTGTATCTCCTGCGGCGATCCCTCTATACGGGTCTGGTGCGAATGACGCACCGCGCGCTGTTCAAACTCACCGACTTCGTGCGGGTGGGCTTGCGCAGGACGGGCTTGCTGGAACGGGTGCGGCGCTCGCTTCGCAGTGCCTGACCGAATCGGCCCGGCCTCATGAGCCAAGCGTTTGGTCGCGCAGCCGCGGCAAGGGCTGTCTTGTTGGTGACGGGATCGTCCTACGCCAGCCTGCTCTTCGGGTTGATCACGAGCGCCGCGATTGCGCGCGCGGTTGGGCCCCAGGATTTCGGTCACTACTCCTACGTCATGTGGCTTTCGGGGATTCTCGCGGTCGTGGCGAACAACGGCCTGACTTCGACGGGCCTGCGCTTCATATCGGAAAACCTGGGCAAGGGCGACCCACTCGCTGCGAGCAACGTGCACGGATGGTTGCTGCGGCGCCAATACGTCACCCTTGCGATTGCGGCACTCGGCTTCTTGCTGACCGCCCACCTGACTCTGCCCATCGATTGGAAGCTGCCGGTGGGTGTCTTTGTCGTGGTGGTCCTGGTGAGCGTGATCGCGAAGGCGCGCGCGGTGTTCGAGGTATCCGCAGCCAAGGGGCATGGACAGTTCTCCGTCGACGCGGTCGCGAGCACGCTGATGAGCGCGCTGAGTCTGGTGCTTGCGCTGGGCCTTTTTTTCATGGATGCCCCGGCGCTTGCTTACCTCGCGTTGTTCGCATTGGCCAACATCGTTTACTACGTCATCGCGCGGCACATGACGAAGTCCCGAGGAATCGCGCCCACCTTCAACGCGCTCGACAACGAATCGCGGCGGCGCATCAGCGTGCACCTCGTGTGGACGATCGTCTTGACGCTTGCAGCCACTTTCGGCAACAAGGCCAGCGAAACCTATTTGCTGAGCAAGTACGTGGGCGCGGCCGAAGTGGGGTTCTTCGCCATCGCCACGGCGTTTACGCGGGGTGGCGTCGAAATGCTCGCCGTCGGGCTGAATGCCGTGCTGATGCCGTTGATGGCGCACGGCTTTGGCCAGGGCGGAACGGCGCGGGTTCACGCCATCTTCTCGAATTCGGTGCGCCTGTTCACGTTCGGCGGCCTGTTGTTGGCCGGCGTCGGCTTCATGTGGGCGGATGTCGTGGTCTCCCTGATGTACGGGCACCAGTACCGCGACGCGACCAACGTCCTGCGCGTGCTGATCGTTGTGGCAGGCGTCACGCTGTCGCAAAGCGCGTTTGGGGCCTTGCTGTCGACCACCGACAATCAAAGGGCCCGTGCCGGCGTGGCGATCGCTTCCGTGCTGGTCAGCGCGACGACGGCGTTCATCCTCGTGCCGAAACTCGGACTGCAAGGCGCCGTCATTTCCAGCGCCGTGTCGAGCCTCCTGATCTATCTTGCGGTGTGCGTGGGCATCGTCAATGTCATGTCGGTCAAGCTGCCGTGGCGAGAACTTTCCAGACTCGCTCTGGCCGCCGCGCTGGCCTCGGCTCTTGCCGGAACCCTAT
>JBEBHW010000761.1:0-2172 GCA_040081145.1 Burkholderiaceae bacterium | reverse complement strand
CCACCGGGCCGTTCCCTGCGGAATTGCGCGGCAACTACTTCTTTGCCGATTTGGGCAGTTCGATCGTCGGCGTCATCGACCTCGCCAACGGCAACGCCGCGTACGCCTTCGCCCGCGTCACCGGCAATCCGGTGGACATCCAGGTCGGCGCCGACGGCGCGCTCTACGTGTTGACGCGCAGCGCGATCACGCGCATCAGCGCGCCCTGACGCCTCAGCTCACGCGGCCGGCGGCAGCCGCCCCGAGGCGGCCAGCATGCGGTGCCACGCTTCGTGGTCGCGCCCGGGGTGCAGGCTGCCGCACTTCTTGCACGTGCGCGCTTCATCCGACGAGGTGTAGAAGCGCCGGTACGTGGTGGGCAGGTCGGCGACGATGTCGGCGAGCTGCAGTTCCAGGCGCGTCACCAGATGCCCGCAATGCGCGCAATGCCACTGAAAGGCGTCCTGCAGCCCGGGCGGGCGGCGGCGCTCGATCACCAGGCCGCGGCTGTCGCGAACTGGCCGCTGCGGCGAATGCAGCACATGCGGGGGCAGGAGGAAGATGTCGCCCTCGCGAAGGTCGATGCGCTCGAAGCGCCCCCGGTCCAAGATCAGCAAATGCGCGTCGCCAATGAGCTGGAAGAAGAACTCTTCGAGCGGGTCGTCGTGAAAATCGCTGCGCGCGTTGGGTCCGCCGACGACGGTGACGATGAAGTCGGCGTCTTTCCAGACCTGCACATTGCCCACCGGCGGTTCGAGCAAATGGCCGTGCTTGGCGATCCAGCGCTGGAAGTTGAACGGTCGGCCGTAAGTGAGAGTGGACATGCAGTGTGGCTTTCGGTGTCACTCAATCCGCGGGGCTGAGGTTTCGGCGCCGGCGCTGTAGCGCTTGAACTCTGCGAGTTCGGGCAGCGAACCCCACATGCAGAACGACTCGGGAACGCGGGGAAACTGGCGCGGGCGATGCTTCGCCTCTTCGTCGGGCGAAATCGAGCGAACCCCCGTCGAGTATTCGAACACCATGCCGTCGGGCCCCTCGAAATAGAGAAAGATCGCGCCCGAGGTCGGGTGCCGGCCCGGGCCGAACACGCTGCGCACGCCCATGCGGGTCAGCTGGTACCAGGCGCGCATCACATCGTCCACGCTCGCCACTTGGTGGTTCACGTGTTGCACGCCAGACCGCGTCGTGGGGAACAGCGCGATCTTGTGGTGGATAGCGTCGATGCGCAGCAGCGCCGCATCGCCGATGCGGTCGCTCACGCGTGCGCTGAGCACGCCGGTCCAGAAACGCTCGTCGCGCGGCGCGTCGGTGCTGCACAGGCCGATGTGGCTGAAACCCGTGATGCCGGCGTCGCGCGACGCGAAGTAGCGCGTGCCGCTGTCGTGCGGGCGAACGACCAGGTCGATGCTGTTGCCGGTGGGGTCGCGAAAGTTCACGAACCCGCCCACGTGGCGTTGCTCGCACTGCGCGGCGGTGCCGTGGCGGACGGCAATGCCCGCGTCGCTGAGCTGCGCCGCTGCCGCGTCGAGCGCGTCGGCGCTGCGCAGCTCGAAGCCTACTGTGTGGTCGGCGGGGTCGCCTTCGAAGTAAACAAGCGTGTGGTCGCGCGAGTCGCTGCGGTAGTAACGCGCGCCCATCGCTTCGCGCACCCCCTGAAGGCCGATCACGTCGCGCGCGAAGCGATCCGCAGCGCCGAGATCGCGCGTGCCCAGGCGCACGTAGCGAATGTCCAGCAAGTCGATCATCCGTCGCGCCCTCGATGCCCAGAAGACGCCCACTGTAGCGTGGGTCGGCGCCGGGTGGCGGCGGCGGCGTTGCGCAGCGCGCCTCGCGGATGTCTGTTAGCCGCCCTCGCGCGCGCGTTTCGCGCTCAACGCCTCGACGCACTGCGGGTGTCCGCGGTAGCGCGGCTTTTCGCATTCGCGCTCCATGCACTGCCACAGCGCGACCAGCACGCGTTTGCCGCACGCCTCACGCGCAGTCTTCGGCTCGGCAGGCGCCGCCGCGACGGCTGGCGCGGGCGCCGGGGTCGACGCGGCAACAGGCGCCGGCGCCGGCGGGCTCATGACTGGTGCAGCGCTGGCAACGGGTCGCGCGGCTGCGGTCGCTTGGGCCGTGCTCGCTTCGGGCCGCGGCAGTGTGGCTGCCAGCGCCGCGGCTTTTTCCACCGGCGCGGCATGCCGGGGCGGGGCC
>JBEBHW010000760.1:0-2172 GCA_040081145.1 Burkholderiaceae bacterium | reverse complement strand
CCTGGGGTTCGAGCCGAATCTGCGTGAGCGCCACACGTGCGTGTTCTTCAACCTCGAGCAGCTCGGCCACGGTGGCGCTGCAGTGAGCGCGGCGTACCTGAAGCTGTTGCGCGGCTCGGCCGTTGTCGACTACGACACGGCGAACGTCGCCGCGTATTGCAGCACCCCGGGAGAAGTGCCTGTCGTGCCGTTTCTGCACGCGCCCCATCTCGCCGACGCGCAAGCCGCGCCCTTGCCGGAGCGTCCCATCGACTTGCTGTTCTTCGGCAGCATGAATCAGCGCCGGCGCGCTTTCATCGAACGCGTCGAGGCCTGCGGCGTGAGCGTTGCGCAGTTCGATCAGGCGATTTACGGGCCCGAGCGCGACGAGTACATCCGCCAGGCCAAGGCCGTGCTGAATTGCCACTTCTATGAAACCAGCCGCTTTGAGCAGGCACGCGTCGCGCATTGCCTGTCGCTCGGCACGCCGGTGATCTCCGAGCGCAGCCCCGCCACCCAGCCCGGGCCGGCCTTCGAAGACGCCGTGACCTGGCTCGACGATTCTCGGTTCGAGGCCTTCTTTCGCGAAGAATTTGCGCGCCCCGCGTTCTTCGCCAAAGCCAGCGACCAGCTCGCGCGCTTCGCCCAACAGGACCCGCTCGAGGCCTACGCCGACCTCGTGGGTTTTTGCCGCGGCTACCGCGAAGGCCACGCGCGCAGCAAAACGGTGGGCGAGTGGCGTGCGTTGCAGCTCAACATCGGGTCGGGTAAAGACTATCGGCCGGGCTGGCTCAACGTCGACGTGCTGGCACGCGCCGAGCCCGACCTGGTGCTCGACCTGGCCGCACCGCTGCAACTGCCGCTGCGCGTGACGACGCGTTTTGGCGCGCCGCTGCTGCTCGAGGCCGACGGCCTGGAGCGGATCTGCGCGAGCAACGTGTTGGAGCACGTTCCCGACTTGCCGCAACTCATGAGCAACGCACTCGCGCTGCTTACCGTGGGCGGCGAGTTCGAGATCGAAGTGCCCTACGAGAAGGCGCTCACGGCGTGGCAGGACCCGACGCACTTGCGCGCGCTGAACGAGAACTCGTGGATTTATTACACCCAGTGGTTCTGGTACCTCGGCTGGTTCACGCACCGCTTCGAGATGAGCGCGTCGACCTGGCTCAACGCACAGCTCCAACCCTGTGCCAAGGACGCGGCAGCGTTCATGCGTGTGGTGCTGCGCAAGGTGATCACGACGGCGCAAGAGCGCAACCTGGCGCGCACGATGCGCGCCGACTTCGGCGGCGTTGACGACGACGTGCCGCTGGCCGCTCTCGTCACGCCTGCTGCCGCACCGGCTGCGCCGCGGCAAGTCGCTTTGGCTTGAGGATTGCGGGCGCGATCGCGTCGCGCGCCGCAACGGCGGCGCTCGCCGGAACCCTTCCCGGGCCGGCTTTGGCGCGTGACAACTCTTCACGCCTTTGCGCCGGTCCGGCTCGCGCGGCCGTGGCGTGCATCACGCACTTGGGCCGTTGTAAGAAGTTGCCTGACAAGGGACGCAGAGTTAACAGGACTGAAGTGACGGAACTGGACTGATGTTCCCGCCCAGTTCGGCGGCGCAGAATTCTCCTCACGTTGAAGCGACCGGCACAAGACCTGTCGCTCAACCGCTGTCCCTCGAGGCCGAGGGTCCATTGGATGCGACAGAGGAAGCCGCCATGAACTCCGAACAAATTCTGACCGAAATCCGCGAAGCGAATCTGTCCTACCTGATGCTCGCGCAAAACCTGATTCGCGCCGATCGTGAACAGGCGATGTACCGCCTGGGCGTCTCGGAAGAGGGCGCACGCATGATCGAGCTGCTGTCGCCGGCGCAGATGATGCGAATTTCGTCGGGCAATACCTTGTTGTGCCGCTTCCGCATGGACGACGAACTCGTCTGGGGCCTGCTGACGAACCACGGCCGCACCGCCGCGAACGACACGACGAGCCGCCTGCATGCGAGCATCCTCATGGCCGGCCGGCACCACGAAGCCGCCTGAGCCATGCGCAACAAAAGCATCCTCACCGAAGCCACGCAAATCCAGCGTGCCGTCACGCTCATCAACCTGGGCGCGCGGCTGCAGGTGCTGGAGTCGGAAACCGATCTGTCGTACGAGCGGCTGCTGCGCCTGTACAAGGAAGTTGCAGGCAAGTCGCCGAGCAAGG
>JBEBHW010000759.1:0-2177 GCA_040081145.1 Burkholderiaceae bacterium | reverse complement strand
TCCTTGGCAAGGGTTTCTCCTCAGAGGGATCGAGGCGCCATCGAATCTGCCACACCGGAAGTCCGGCGCAGGCCCTGCTGGGTGCAGCGACGCCGGCCTAGCGCCGCGGCGGAGGCAAGTCGGTGCACACCCCTTCAAAGGCTTCAGCCGCCAGGCCGATGCTCTCGCCGAGCGTGGGATGCGGGTGAATCGTCTTGCCGATGTCCACCGCGTCGGCACCCATCTCGATGGCCAGAGCGATCTCACCGATCATGTCGCCGGCGTGCGTTCCGACGATGCCGCCACCGACAATGCGGTGCGTCTCATCGCTGAACAGCAGCTTGGTGAAGCCTTCGTCGCGACCGTTGGCGATCGCACGGCCCGAGGCGGACCAAGGGAAGAGCCCCTTGCTGACCTTCAACCCGTTCGCTTTGGCTTCGTCTTCGGTCACTCCAACCCAGGCGACTTCAGGGTCGGTGTACGCGACGCTTGGAATGACACGCGCGTCGAACTGCGCCTGGCGAAGTTTCGGATCATTCAACTGTTCACCCGCAGCGACTTCGGCAGCGACGTGCGCTTCGTGCACGGCCTTGTGCGCGAGCATGGGCTGGCCGACGATGTCGCCGATCGCGAAGATGTGGGCGACATTGGTCCGCATCTGCGCGTCTACCGCGATGAAACCGCGCTCGCCCACCTGAACGCCCGCCTTGTCGGCAGCAATTTTCTTGCCGTTCGGTGAGCGCCCCACCGCCTGCAGCACCATGTCGTAGAGCTGCGGCTGGCTCGGTGCTCCCTCGCCCTCGAAGCGCACTGAGATGCCTTCGGGCAAGGCCTGCGCGCCGACGGTCTTCGTCTTCAGCATGATCTTGTCGAAACGCGGCGCGTTCATCTTTTGCCAAACCTTCACCAGGTCGCGATCCGCGCCGAGCATCAGGCCGTCGAGCATCTCGACGACGCCCAGGCGCGCGCCGAGTGTCGAGTACACCGTGCCCATCTCCAGGCCGATGATTCCGCCGCCGATGATCAGCACGCGCGTCGGGCGTTGCCGCAGCTCAAGCGCGCCGGTGCTCGTCATGATGCGCGGGTCGTCGGGCAAGAAGGGCAGTTTCATCGCCTGCGAGCCGGCGGCGATGATGGCCTGTTTGAATTTGATCGTCTCGACGGCGCCGTCGGCGCGCTTCACGCTGAGGTGAAACGGATCGGCAAACTCGCCGCTGCCGTGCACCACCCGCACCTTGCGCATCTTGGCCATCGCCGCCAAGCCGCCGGTGAGCTTGCCGATCACCTTGTCCTTGTGCGCCTTGAGCTTGCCCAGGTCCACGGCAGGCTCGGCGAAGCTCACCCCCAAGGCGGCGAAGTGCTTGACTTCGTCCATGACCGAGGCGACGTGCAACAAGGCCTTCGAGGGAATGCAACCCACGTTCAGGCAAACGCCGCCCAGCGTGGGATAGCGCTCGACGAGCACCGTGTTCAGGCCCAGATCCGCGGCGCGAAACGCTGCCGAATAGCCCCCTGGGCCGGCGCCGAGCACGACCAGGTCGCACTGCATGAAGCGGCCCAGATCGGGAACCTTGATGTCCAGAAGTGCCATAGGTTCAGGCTTTCAGCTTGATCGTGTGGGCGCGCACCGGCCCACTCGAGTTCTTGTCGAATTCGCAGCCGGCGCGCACGCCCAGTTCGGCCAACTCGCGCGCGGATTTGACCTTGTCGTACGCGGCGTAGATCGCGCCCAACGCAAAGCCGCGCCCCGTGCCTATGCCCCAAAAGCGGTCGAACTCGAAGACTTCGCGGTAGGAGTAGACGGCGTAAATGCCCGAAGGATTTGCGATGAGCGCCGTGAACTGGGAACTCTCGTACGGGTCGGCTTCTTCTTCCTTGGTGTTGAGGAAGTAGGTTTCCTTGAGCTTGGGGTGCAGCTTGAGGAAAGTATCGAACACGTCGTCGCGCGATTGCAGCTTCAACTCTGCCGCAGGCAAGGTCGACATCGCCTTGCGCAGCACCGGAAAGTGCGCCGTCGTTCCGGCCATGCCGATCCACGAATTGCCGCAGCGAAACAGCTTCTCGTTGGCCTCATAACCGTGCGCCAGACGCGTATCGCCAAAAGTCACGAGGCTGTCGGCGGCAATCGCCACCGTGTTGCCCTTGCGCACCACCACCACTGTGGTCATCGGCGCGGCCTAAAGAAGGACTCGGCGGAA
>JBEBHW010000758.1:0-2178 GCA_040081145.1 Burkholderiaceae bacterium | reverse complement strand
GCAGGGCACCGGAGCGGATCGCGGCAATCGACTCGTCGAGCGCTTTGGTTTCGGAGTCGAAGGTGTCCAACGCTGCCGTGTAACCATCGAGCGCCTGGCCATAAGAGCCGAGCTCGGCGTAGGCGTAGGGCACGGCGAGTTTGGCCTCGAGGACCGCGGCGTCATTCGCGTCGCGGCCTGCCAGCTCGGTCCAGGCGACCAAGGCGCGGCGCGGATCTTTGGCCTCGGCGTCTGCCCAACCGAAGCCGAGCAATGCCTTGTTCGCGAGCATGCCCGACAAGCGCACCCGCTCGAGTGCGGTCTTCGCCAGATCGCTGCGCTGCTGCTGCAGCGCCGCGAACCCGAGCGCCAGGTTGGCGCGGTCGCGCAGGCTGCGCGTCTCTTCGTCGACCGCTCGACCCCGCCCCACCAGCTCGAGCATCGCCGTTCCGTCTTCGATCTCCCCGGTCTTGATCAAGGCAACGCCGAGGTTGTAGCGCACGTAGGGCCCGGCAGCGTGGTCCTTGGGCAGGCTCGCGAGAACTCTTGCGGCTCGCGCATAGTCGGCGCTCGCCATCAGTACGTTGGCGTGCAACAGCACATGCTCTTCTTGCAGGTCGGGCGGCAGGTTCTTGCCGATGCGCGCCAAGGCGTCATCGGCCTGCACGAGGAAGCCGCGCTGGTAGCGAATCTTCGCCAGGTAAAACCAGGCGCGATCCTGCACCGCGGGGGATGCGCCCTTTTCGATCAGTTGCGCGAAGATTTCTCCGGCTTCGCGGTGCAGCCCGTAGGACAGCAGCAAGCCGCCACGCAGCACCTCGGCTTCGTCTTCATGTTGGGTGACGCGCTCGAAATGCTGCGACACCATCAGGCTCGTGACGGACGAAAAATAGTGTTCCTGATAAAAGTGGAACAACGAGTCGCCGAAGTGCGGCGCTTCGATGACCGGGCGGAACTTCTCGGCGGCGTGCGCTGCACCGGCGGCGCCGAGCGTCGCGCCGGCCGCCGCAGCGGCCATCACTGCAAGCGCGATCAGCTGGCGCGCGAATGCCGGGCGCACGCGGCGCCGCGCGTCGCTGCAGGAGGGTGAATGCGGTTCGCGCATGGCGGAAATCACTGCCAGACTTTGACGTCGAATTCCGGTTGCAACTTGCCACTCGAATCCTTGATCTGGAGCTCGATGTACTTTGCGCCGGTGGTCTTTTCGAACTTGACGGTCGCGCCGCGCTTGTAGTCGCGATCGTGTGGGCCCTTGCCGGTGAAGAAGGCCGTCAACGTGTGTTCGCCGGACTTCAGGTTGCCCACATACATGCGTTGCACGCCGCCGCGGTGCAGCGCCTGCACTTCGAGCGGCGTGTACAGGTAGTTCGAGACCACCTTGTCGTCGAGCCTGACCTGTACCGAATCGAGCGAGAACAACTTGCCCACGTCCATCGAGACGAACAGCGCGACCTGGGTGTTGGCCGGGAACAGCAGCTCTTCTTCGAGGACGAGCAGGTCGCGGTTCAGCCGGATCACGTCGCCCTTCACGTCTTGCACGCGGCCATCGAGGCCGCTCGCTGCGCTGGCGGTGTTCGGGGCGGGCTTGGCTGCGGGTGCGTCCGCACTCCACGCCGGGTGCAGCGTGAGCAGCGCCCCAAGGATAAGGATCATGCCCCCAGTCCGGTTCACCATCGTTCGACTCAACATGGCCTTCATCCCCCCATTGCTCAATAAGTGGCCGACACGTAGACCTGCACCACGTGCGCAGTGAATGCGTAAGCGCCGCCGGTGCGCACATCGGTGAAATTGCTGTACTTGAAGCGCATCAACTCGTAGCCGGCATTGAGTTTGATTTCGTATTCGCCCGGCACGCGCCGGTACATGTGCGTCAGTTTTCCGCCCAGGCTGAATCCGTTGAAGTCGCTCAGCTGCCGATTCCGCGTGACATAGGTGAGCGCCGCGGTCGCGTCGTCGCGGTAGAACAGAGCCTGTTTCTGGCCGTTGACTCTGACGAAACCGTCCACCAGCCAGTCGGCCCCGACGTAGGTGCTGTAGCCGGCTTCGCCGGTGTGCGCGCGCACGTCCCAGGTGTCGTAGAAATAGCGGTACTCGGCGCGAACCGAGTTGCGCGATCCGAGGTCGACAATCGTGCGGAATTTGAACGAACGACTCGAGCGCGTGCGCGGGTAGCGCTCCGGCACGGAGGCACCGAAGACC
>JBEBHW010000082.1:0-9884 GCA_040081145.1 Burkholderiaceae bacterium | reverse complement strand
ACAGCGCGCGCACCTCCTCCGGCGTGGCACTGGTGGCCACATCGAAATCCTTGGGCGCGCGTTTCAACAGCAGATCGCGCACGGCGCCACCCACCACGTATGCCTGGAATTCGGCCATGACGAGTGCGCGCGCGAGCTACGGCCGCGTGCGATACGGCTCGTCGAAATCCAGAAAGTCGTGTTCGACCAACGCGTCTTGCTGCCAGGCCTGGAACGCCGGCAGGGCGAAGATGCGATTCAGGTAGGCCTGTGCGACCGCATTCACCGCAAGGCCATAGGTGCGGATGCGCGTGCACACGGGCGCAAAGTAGGCGTCGGCGATACCGAAGGGCCCGAACAGAAACGGGCCACCGCTGCTGGCCAGTTGCTGCGACCACATCTGCTCGATTCGCACCAGGTCCTGCGCCGCCACTGAGGACTCGCGCAGAAGGCGCGCCCCCACCTCCGGCAACGACGCTTCGAGGTTCATCGGGAAACTGCTGCGCAGCGCAGCAAAACCCGAATGCATTTCGGCGCACAAACTGCGCGCGCGCGCGCGCTGCTTCGGCTCCGCGGGCCAGAGGTGCAACTGGGGGTACTTCTCGGACAGATATTCGGCAATCGCGAGCGTGTCCCAGACGGCGAGCTCGCCGTCAAGCAGCAGCGGCACCTTGCCCGTGGGGGCGAACTGCGAAAGTTGGTTCTTGAAGGGCGAGCCGGCGTCGAACGACAGGCGCAGCTTGATCTCCTCGAAGGGGATTGCGCGCTCGCGCATCAGCAGCCACGGGCGCATCGACCACGACGAGTAGTTCTTGTTGCCGATGTAGAGCTGCATTCACGGTCTCCTGGAGGTGATGCGTCGATTCAACTGCGCCGCGCCCGTGCGCGCAACGGGTTGAGCCGCGCCACGCCCAACCCCGCCCCCATGTACTGCGGGACGATCGCGTCGAGCGCGCTGACGCGAATTCCCAGCCGCTCGAGCCCGGGCAACTGCCCGCCGGCAACGCTGGCGACGCGCAGCGAGTGAAGGTTGTCGCGCGACATGAGCGGCGTGCCTGGGAGCCACTCCATGGCAAGCGCCTGCAGGCGCGCCAGCCCGGCGGGCAAGGCGAAAACGCGCCGTGCGTGTCCGGACCAGCGACCCGCCATGCGCGCCAATTCTGCGAGTGTGTGGACGCCGGGTCCCGTGCACTCCAAGGTCATGCCGATCGTCTTGGGGTCGTCGACGCACGTCGCAATCGCCGCCGCGACGTCTTCCACCCACACCGGCTGGAACCGCGCGTCGGCGCCTGCCAGCGGGAACACCGGCAGCATCGCCTGAAGCGCCGCGAACAGGTTCAAGAACCGGTCGGCCTCGCCGAAGATGACGGAGGGGCGCAGCAAGGTCAAGTCGAGTCCCGCCGCTTTCAGCAGCGCCTCGCCCGCGGCCTTGGAACGCAAATAACGACTCGGAGCTGCATCGCCGACGCCAAGCGCACTCACGTGGACTAGACGCCGAACCCCCATTTCGGCACAAGCCTGGGCGAGCTTGCGCGGCAGCTCGACATGGGCGTATCGAAATTGCGCCTCGCTTCCATGCAGGACGCCGATCAGGTTGATCACCGCGTCGCGCCCGGCGGTCAGGCGGCGCAATTGCGCCAGGTCGTGAACGTCGGCCTGAACCACCTCGAGTGTTGGCAGCAGCAGCATCGTCCGGGCGTGTGCGGAGCGACGCGTCGGTACCGTGACCCGGCCGTTCGCCGCCCCAGCCCGTGCGACCAAGCGCGCGCAGACGCTGCGCCCAACGAATCCCGTGCCGCCCAAGACCAAAACATCAGCCATCGCACCCCTTTAGCGCCTGTCTCTGGCGCAACGCGCCTCAGGCCGCTATTCTGGCGCGTCGGCGCAGGGGGCCCTTCGAGCCATGTCAATTCAGGGCAGGTCGGCTTCAGGGGGCGGCGCCTCGGCAAGTCGCGGGCCGATCACGTCACCCAGCCGCTCTTTCACCGAGGCCGGGCGCTCGCTCAGCATCGCTGCATAGAACGCGCTGTTGCTGAGCACCTTCTTGACGTAGTCGCGGGTCTCGCTGAACGGAATGTTCTCGGCCCAGACCGCCGCCTCGAGCACCGGACCCTCGCGCCACTTGCGCGAGCGCGACGGCCCGGCGTTGTACGCGGCCGCCGCCATCGCCAGCGAGCCACCGAAATCGTCGAGCACGTATTTCAGGTAGCGCGTTCCGAGTTTCAGGTTGGTCTGTCGGTCGGCAATCTGGTCGACGTGGTAGTTGGGCAGGCCGATCTTGCGCGCCGTCCAGCGTGCCGTGGCCGGCATGATCTGCATCAAGCCCATCGCCCCGACATTGGACTTGGCGTCGACGATGAAACGCGACTCCTGGCGAATCAGGCCGAACACATACGCCGGGTCCAGACCCGTGTCGCGCGCGTGCGCCTGGACGTCGGCGCGAAACGGCGTTGGAAAGCGCTGTTCCATGTCGACTTCGACGCGGGTTCGGTCGCTGGTGTTGATGCAGCGGTCCCAGACCTCGCGCTCGCAGGCGAGTTGCGCCGCGGCGAGCAGCTCGCGGTCGCCCATGCCGCGCAGCGAAAAGTTCCATTCGCGCACACCCTCCTGGCGCAGACCGAGGGCGATCAGTTGCAGGGCCCGCATCAATCCCGGCCGGCGTAACGCGGCGACGCGCTCGGGCGCACTCAGCTGCGTCGGGCGCGCCGGCAGGGTGACGGGCACGCCGAGGTTTTCGGACGCCAGCCCACCGTAAAAGCTCAACTGGCCGGCGATGCCTTCGAGCAGGCCCGACGCGGTGACGCGCATCGCATCGCCGTCTGCCGAGTCGCGTGCCAGTGCCTGCAAGGCGCGCGCCTTCCAGTAGACCCACGCGGCGTCGCGCCGCTCCGTGGCACTCATCGCGTCGATGCCTTCCAACACCGGCGACCAGCGCGGGATTCCAGCGTCACCGCGCAGCGCGGCTCGCACTTTCCACGCCAAGGTGTCGTCGGTCCAGTCCAGGTTCACTCCGGCCTGGGTGGCGCGTAGCTCGGCGCGCAGAAACAGGTCGGAGGCGTCCGACTGCAAGCGCAGTGCGGCGTGTTTGGCCACCACCAGCCAGGTTGCCGCGGCCAAGTCGCCAGGCAAGGCGTTGTCCCAGCGCTCGTTCAGCTGGCGTGCCGCGGCGTCGGCGTCGGCCGTGGCCATGCGCATCAAGGCCAGCGCAGCGAATTCAGCGTCTAAACGCGCGGTCGCGCTCGTCCGGCGCGAGAGATAACGCGCTGCGTTGTCGCTCAGTTCCTGCACCTGGCTTGCTGCGGCGACGCTGATCATCACCGCGGCCTGGCGCGCGGCGCGTGGTCGGTTGTATTCGATCGCGAGCCGCACTTTGCGCCAGACCTCGGCAGGCGTGATGCGCTTGGCGTCGTAAAGTGTCGCGGCCAGCATCGCACAACCGTCGTCGGTGTCGCGCTGCTCAAACCAGTTGGCCAGCGCCTTGTCGCGCACGTCCTTGCCGGAGGCATGCTCGGCGAGCAGCGAGTAGCACGTGACTTCGCGGTCGTCGTTCATGCGAAAGCGCGGCATCTCGGCAGCAAAATTCGCCCAGTCGCGGCGCCGTCCCAATTCCAGGAGCCAGTCGTTGCGCAGCCGGTCTTCGACATAGGTGCCCGGCCAGCGTGCGTAGAACGCGTTCAACTCTTCTTGGCGTGCCTCGCCGAGTCGCTCGCTGAGCTCCCAATAATCGACCCACATCGCCAGCGGGTGTTGTTGCGCGGCCGCCGCGCTGCGCGCTGCAACCAGCTTGGTGCGGTCTTTCTTACGCAGCGCTTCGCGTGCATCGACGATCGTATTGTCGCCCGGCTGAGCCTGCACCGGCGGCGCACCCAGGCACAGCAGCAGCGCCAGCGTCGCGAACTGGGTGCACACTTCACTGAACAACACGCTGCTTTTCAAATTGACCTCATCGATTCCTGAACCCGAACCGGGGCTGCCGCCGTCGCGTCAGGCCATGCGCGCCAAGCTGCTCGCGCAGCGCAAGGCCTTCGCCGAAAGCCCTGCTGGCGCCGTTGCCGTCGAAGCACTGACCCAACACCTGCTTACCGTTGTCACCCAGATGGAGCCCGCCTGCCTTGGCCTTTACTGGCCGGTTCGCAGCGAATTTAACGCAATCCCGTTGTTTCATCGGCCCGGCACGCGTAACACGATGCGCCTGGCGCTGCCCTTTGTGCAGAAGTCGCCCCCTCGGATGGAGTATCGAGCCTGGGACGGCGTGCCGCTGGCGCAGCACGACGAAGTCGGCATCCCTTGCGCGGCCGGCGCAGCCGCGATGCCCGATGTCGTGCTCGTGCCATGCCTGGGGTTCACCCGTGATGGCTTTCGACTGGGTTATGGCGGCGGCTACTTCGACCGCTGGCTCGCCGCCAACCCCCACGTGACGACGCTCGGCGTGGCGTGGGAAGTGGGTCGAATCGAACTCCGACTCTTTGACCCGCAACCGCACGACGTGCCACTGACACTGGTCGTCACGGAACGCGGCGCGATGTGAGGCGCAGCGACTGTCACTCTGTGCGAGTGCGTGGCCTGCTGAGTCGCCGCGGGGGCGACACCTTCACAGGTCTGGCCCGCCGGCTCGTCGCCGCACGCAGCGCCGCCTCGAACGCCAGGCACGCCCAGGGCTGCATCGCGGCGGGCGAATCGACCGCGTCATCGGGCACGGTGAAATAACCCAGGCTGATGGATCGGCTCTTGGCGGCATAGACAAACGGCTCGCAACCCGCCGCCTCGAACGCCGCCCGGGTGTCCTTGTCGACTTTCAGGTAGAGCCGGTCGGCGGCGACAATGGCGATGAACAAATCGTCGACGTACAGACCGTGGCCGCCGAACATGCGGCGCGCCCGCGCGTGCCCCAGTGGGGCAAAGAGCTCCAGGCAATGTTCGACGAAGTGATCGCGCGCGCCGGCCATTCGCCAGTCTTGCACAATTGCGCATCGCCTCCATGAGGCCGGGCGACGCTTGGCGTCGCTGACATCACTCCCCAGGGCTGCGGCTATGGCATCGAATCCCACTGACCCCCAACGCGCAGCGCAGCGCCAGAAGCTCATCGCGGCACGGCTCGCCCTGCCGGACCGGCTGGAGCGCGCCGTCGCGCTGCAAAACGCGCTTCGTGTCTGGCTCATCGGCAGGCGCGAATCGAGCATCGGCGCGTATTGGCCGATCAAGGGCGAGTTCGACCCGTTGCCCGCGCTGTACCGCTGGAGCGAAGGCGCGCCCGAGGGCGTGATCCGGCGCATCGGCCTGCCGGTGGCGGACCGTGTCTCAGGCTCGCTGCGCTTTCACGTCTGGTACCCCGGCTGCCCGATGGAGCTTGACGCCTACGACATCTCCAAGCCCAAGGGCACCGAAGAATTCGCGCCGCAAATGCTGATCGTGCCCTGCCTCGGTTACGGCCCGGGCGGCGTGCGCCTGGGTTACGGCGGCGGTTTCTTTGAGCGCACATTGCTGTCCGTCGAGCCGAGCCCCGTCACCGTCGGCGTCAGCTATACGCACGGCTTTTTGCCGATGCTGCGTGCTGGCCCCGCCGAGGTGGAACTCGACGTGATGTTGACCGAGGACGGCGTGATGTGGGAGCGCGACGCGCAAGGCTCGTGATCAGGCGCGCAGCCTGTTCAGGATTTCGAGCGTCAACGCGCTCTGGTTCATCGTGTAGAAGTGCAGACCCGGTGCGCCGCCGGCAAGCAGCCGCTCGCACAGACGCGTGACGACGTCAAGGCCGAAAGCGCGAATCGACGCCGCGTCGTCGACATAGCCCTCCATCTTCAACGCTACCCAGCGCGGGATTTCAATGCCGTCGCGCGCCGCGAATTGAGCGATCTTCGAGAAATTGTGAAACGGCATGACGCCCGGCACGATGGGCAGGGTCACGCCGAGCGCACGCACCTGCTCGACGAAGTGGAAGTACGCGTCGGGGTTGAAGAAGAACTGCGTGATAGCCGAATCGGCGCCGCTTTTGACCTTCTCGACGAAGTGGCTCAGGTCGCGCGCGGCGTAGCGCTGTTGCGGGTGGTACTCGGGATAAGCGGCGACTTCGACGTGGAAGTGCCGATTCTGCGTGTCGGCAATGAAGCGTACCAGGTCGGCGGCGTAGCGGAACTCGCCGCCTGCCGCCGTGCCGCTGGGCAAATCCCCTCGCAGCGCGACGATGCGGCGAAGGCCGTGCTGCCGATACGTCGCCAACATCTGCGCCACGCTGTCGCGCGTCGCGCCCACGCATGACAGGTGCGGCGCCGCGCCAAATCCCGCGGCAGCAATCGCCAGCACGGTTTGCAGCGTCTTGTCGCGCGTCGATCCGCCGGCGCCATAGGTGACGCTGAAGAACTCGGGCGAGGCCGCGCCGAGCTGCTGCACGACATCGCCAAGCTTCGCGTCGCCCACCGGCGTATTCGGCGGAAAGAACTCGAAGCTGACGGGAACGGATGGCCGAATATCGCTCATGACGATTGTTCTCGTGAAACTGCCGCGCGCTGCGGCGCGGCGCGCACAAAAAATTCCCGGTTGCCGTCGCCACCGAGGAGGCCGCTTTCGAACCAGTCCGTCACCGCAAGCTGCTGCGCAGTGCACGCCTGGCGGATGCGCGCCTCCACTCGGGCGAAACTCCCCGCATCGCGCACCAGACCGCCCTTGCCGATGTCGGCCGGTTGCAGCTCGAACTGCGGCTTGACCAACATCAGCAGCTCCCCTGCGACGAGCTCAGCCAGCGCCGGCAGAACGAGGGTCAGCGAGATGAACGACAAGTCGCCGGTGACAAGATCGAAGCGTTCGAGCGGCAGATCCGTGGCCTGCAGATGGCGTGCGTTGATCCCCTCCAGCGCCGTGACCCGCGAGTCGGCACGCAGACTCGGGTGCAGTTGACCGTGCCCAACGTCGACGCCTACAACGCGCGCCGCGCCGTGGCGCAGCAAGACCTCGGTAAAGCCACCGCTGCCTTGGCCCACGTCCAGGCAAGTCGCACCGTGTACGTCAAGGGCGCAGCGCTCCAACGCGGTAGCGAGTTTGAGCCCGCCACGCGAGACGTAGCGGACTTCGGCGTCGTCGGTGATCTCAACACGGCAATCGGGCGGGACGTCTTCGCCCGCCTTGGCAGCCACCAGCCAGCCGGCCGTGCCAAGCCAGCGCACCGCGCCGCGGTCGAGCAGGCGCCGGGCCGCCGAGCGGCTCGGCGCCAGGCCCTTCTGCACGAGCAACTGGTCGATGCGCATCGCAGAGCTGCCCGGCCGCTGGCTTGTTCCGACTTTCCCTCCCGGCTCAATACCGGTAGCTGTCGGGTTTGTACGGCCCCTGCTTGGGCACGCCGATGTACGCCGCCTGCTCGTCGCTCAGCTCGCTGAGCTGGGCGTTGAGCGTGCGCAACTGCAAGCGCGCCACCTTCTCGTCCAGGTGTTTGGGCAGCACGTAGACCTTGCCCTGTTCATAGAAGTCGCTGTGCGTGAACAGTTCGATTTGCGCAATCGTCTGGTTCGCAAACGAGCTGCTCATCACATAGCTTGGATGGCCCGTGCCGCAGCCCAGGTTCACGAGGCGCCCCTTGGCGAGCAGGATGATGCGCTTGCCATCGGGGAAGATCACGTGGTCGACTTGCGGCTTGATCTCTTCCCATTTGCACTTCTTCTCGATCGCCGCGATGTCGATTTCGTTGTCGAAGTGGCCGATGTTGCAGACGATCGCGTTGTGTTTCATCGCCGCCATGTGCTCATAGCCGATCACGCCCTTGTTGCCCGTCGCGGTGACGAAGATGTCGGCGAGTGGCGCGGCGTAGTCCATCGTCACGACGCGATACCCTTCCATCGCCGCTTGCAGCGCATTGATCGGGTCGATCTCGGTGACCCAGACCTGCGCGCTGAGCGCGCGCAGCGCCTGCGCCGAGCCCTTGCCCACGTCGCCGTAGCCGGCGATCAGCGCCACCTTGCCGGCGACCATCACGTCGGTCGCGCGCTTGATGCCGTCGACGAGGCTTTCGCGGCAGCCGTAGAGGTTGTCGAACTTGCTCTTCGTCACCGAGTCGTTGACATTGATTGCGCGGAACATGAGCGTGCCCTTTGCGCTCATTTCCTTGAGGCGGTGCACACCCGTCGTCGTCTCTTCCGTGACGCCGATGATCTGCGCGCTCTTGCGGCTGTACCACGTCGAATCGACGGCGAGCTTGGCCTTGATCGCGGCGTAGAGCTCGCGCTCTTCTTCGCTCGTCGGGTCCGCGATCAGCCGCGCATCGGCTTCGGCTCGCTTGCCCAGGTGCATCAGCAGCGTCGCGTCGCCGCCGTCGTCAAGGATCATGTTCGGGCCTTCGCCCTGCGCACTCTTGGCGCCGAACTCGAAAATCCGGTGCGTGTAGTCCCAGTAGTCTTTCAATGACTCGCCCTTGTAGGCGAACACCGGCGTGCCTTTCACTGCGAGCGCCGCGGCCGCGTGGTCTTGCGTGCTGAAGATGTTGCACGACGCCCAGCGCACCGTCGCGCCGAGCGCTTGCAGCGTCTCGACGAGCACGGCGGTCTGGATCGTCATGTGCAGGCTGCCCGTGACGCGCGCGCCCTTGAGCGGTTGCGTCTTCGCGTATTCGGCGCGAATTGCCATCAGCGCCGGCATTTCGCTTTCGGCGATGGCGATTTCTTTGCGGCCCCAGTCGGCGAGTTTCAGGTCGGCGACGGCGTGGTCAGAGTTCGGTTTCACAACAGCGTTCATGGTGGCTCCTTGGGCGGTAGAACCCGCAACAAAGCTGCTGACGACGGTGCTTGAAGAACACTCACCCTCGGGGCAGCCCGGTGCGGGTGAGCGCGGTTGCATGTAGATTTCCGAGCCTGGCCCCTGCGGGGGTTGCAACGCTCCTCGGAAGCTGGGCATTGTAGCCATCCGGCAAGGCGGCGGCTGCCAAATCCGTGCACACTGCATTCATGTTCGCACGTGTTTCCCCTTGGACCGCCTGCCCGCCGCAGCGCCTGCGCGGCGTTGCCGGGGTGCTGACCGACATCGATGACACGTTGACGCGCGACGGGGCGATCGAGCCTGCCGCCCTCGACGCACTCGAGCGACTCACGCGCGCGCGAATCCCGGTGGTCGCCGTCACCGGCCGGCCTATGGGCTGGAGCGAGCCGTTCGCGCGCGACTGGCCGGTGGCGGCGATCGTCGCGGAGAACGGCGCGGTCGCGCTGTTTCGCGAGGCCGGGGCACTGCGCATCGAGTACGCCCAGGACGCTGCGACGCGCGAACACAATTCGCTGCGCCTGCGCGAGGCGAGTGCCGCCGTCTTGCGCGAAGTTCCGCAAGCGCGTCTGGCCGCCGACAGCGCCGGACGCGTCACCGATATCGCCATCGATCACAGCGAGTTCGCGCATCTGGCGCCGCCCGACATCGAGCGTGTCGTCAGCCTGCTGCGCGCACGCGGCATGAACGCGACGGTGAGTTCGATTCACATCAACGGCTGGTTCGGCGAGCATCACAAGCTCAGCGGCGCGCGCTGGATCGTGCGTCGCTTGCTCGCGCGCGATCTCGATGCGCAAGCGCCGCGCTGGATTTATGTCGGTGACTCGACGAATGACCAGCTCATGTTCGGCCACTTTGAATTGAGCGTGGGTGTCGCGAACCTGCTGCGCTTTGAGTCGGAGCTGACCACTTGGCCGTCGTATCTGACGCAAGGTGAGCGTGGCGTCGGTTTTGCCGAAGTTGCGCACGCGCTGTTGGCGGCGCGCCGTGCCGCCGCCTGACGTGGCGCACCGCGCTCAAAGCGCAAGAAAACTGAGCATCCGCTGAATCTCGGCGTCGAGCGCAGCCCGGTACGCCGCGCTGCGCGGCGCTCGGCCCGCGACGTAGCCGGCGTCTACCGCGAGTTCACCCTCGTTGATCGACACATTCGCCCAGCCGAGCACCCGGTCGCG
>JBEBHW010000757.1:0-2185 GCA_040081145.1 Burkholderiaceae bacterium | reverse complement strand
GTAGAAGATTTCGCTGCACGGCCCGCACGGCCCCGTGTCGCCCATCATCCAGAAGTTGTCGGATGCGTAGCGCGCGCCCTTGTTGTCCCCGATGCGAACAATGCGCGCTGCGGGCACGCCGATGGTCTTGTTCCAGATCTCGTAGGCCTCGTCGTCTTCGGCGTACACGGTGACCCAGAGTTTGTCTGCCGGCAGCTTGTAGACCTTGGTCAGCAGTTCCCACGCGTACTGAATCGCTTCCAGCTTGAAGTAGTCGCCGAAGGAAAAGTTGCCGAGCATCTCGAAGAACGTGTGGTGCCGCGCCGTGTAGCCCACGTTTTCCAGGTCGTTGTGCTTGCCGCCGGCGCGAATGCACTTTTGCGACGTCACGGCGCGGTTGTAGGTGCGCTTGTCGAAGCCGAGGAACACGTCCTTGAACTGGTTCATTCCGGCGTTCGTGAACAGCAGCGTCGGGTCGTCGCCAGGGATCACGGGACTCGACGCGACGATCGTATGCCCCTTGGCTTCGAAGAATTTCAGGAACTGGCTGCGGATCTCGGAGGCTTTCATGCCGGTGCGCTTTCGCTCGCTCACATTCAACCGGACCTCCTTGCGAAAGCGCGCGAATGCTTGCTGTGAACTTGATTTTCGAGGGGGCCGATTATAGATTGGTGCCCTCTGGCGCCACGTGTGATCGCCCTGCGCGACGGCCCGCGCAGCGCTGCCGCACTATGATTCGATAGCTGCCTGCCCTTGCCTCACCCTCATCGCTCGCCCTGTCGGAGCCCACCCCATGGACATGAAGACTTCGCCTCTTGCCACCCTCAACGATGCCGCCCTGCTCAAGACCAACGCGCTGATCGACGGCGAGTGGGTTGCCGCGGCGTCACGTTTTGCCGTCAACGACCCGGCCACGGGAATGCGCCTGGCCGACGTCGCCAACCTTGGCCCGGCGCAAACACAGTCCGCGCTCGCCGCAGCGAACCAGGCGTGGCCGGCGTGGCGCAGCAAGACTGCAAAGGAGCGCGGCGCAATATTGATGAAGTGGTTCCATCTGCTGCACCAGCACGCCGACGACCTGGCGCGCATCATGACGGCCGAGCAGGGCAAGCCGCTCGCCGAAGCCAAGGGCGAGGTGAGCTACGCAGCGAGTTTCATCGAGTGGTTTGCCGAAGAGGCGAAGCGCATTTACGGCGAAACGATTCCCACCACCGACAACAACAAGCGCTACCTCGTCATCAAACAATCGATGGGCGTGTGCGCGGCGATCACGCCGTGGAACTTTCCGATCGCGATGATCACACGCAAAGTCGCGCCAGCGCTCGCCGCCGGCTGCACGGTCGTCATCAAGCCCGCCGAACAGACGCCGCTGTCAGCACTTGCCGTGGCTGAGCTCGCGCAGCGCGCCGGCATGCCCGCCGGCGTGCTCAACGTCATCACCGCGGACGCGGAGAACTCGATCGCGGTGGGCAAGGTGCTCTGCGCGAGCGACATCGTGCGCCACCTGTCGTTCACCGGCTCCACCGAAGTCGGGCGCATCTTGAGCGCGCAATGCGCGCCGACGATCAAGAAGCTGAGCCTGGAGCTCGGCGGCAACGCGCCCTTCATTGTCTTCGACGACGCCGACATCGACAGCGCGATCGAAGGCGCCATGATCAGCAAGTACCGCAACGCCGGCCAGACCTGCGTGTGCGCGAACCGCCTCTATGTGCAAGAGGGCGTGTACGACGCTTTCGTCGAAAAACTCAGCGCCAAGGTCAAGGGCATCAAGGTCGGCAACGGCTTCGAGGCCGGCGTCAGCCAGGGCCCGATGATCGATGATCAGGCGATCGCGAAAGTCGAACGTCACGTCGCCGACGCGCTCGCCAAGGGGGCCAAAGTGCTGACCGGCGGCAAGAAGCAAGGCGCGCGCTTTTACGAGCCGACCGTGCTGTCGGGCGCGACGAGCGAGATGCTGTGCGCGCGCGAAGAAACCTTCGGCCCGGTCGCCCCCGTGTTCAAGTTCAAGACCGAAGCCGAGGTCGTGGCGCTGGCCAACGCCACCGAATTCGGCCTGGCGAGCTATTTCTACAGCCGCGACATCGGGCGCATTTTCCGTGTGGGCGAGGCGCTCGAATACGGCATGGTCGGCGTCAACACCGGCTTGATCTCGACCGCCGAGGTGCCGTTCGGTGGTGTCAAGCAGTCGGGCCTCGGCCGCGAAGGC
>JBEBHW010000756.1:0-2185 GCA_040081145.1 Burkholderiaceae bacterium | reverse complement strand
GTACTACAAGATGATCGACCCGAGCGCGTCGACGACGACGCGCGTCACGATCTCCAAGGTGTTGCTCGTCGTCGTGGCCATCATCGCGGCGTACGTCACGTCGCTCAAACCGGGCGACATCCTGTTCCTCGTCGGTGCGGCGTTCTCGCTGGCCGCGTCGGCGTTCTTCCCGCCCTTGGTGCTGGGCGTCTTCTGGAAGCGCGCCAACAAGTGGGGCGCGATCATCGGCATGGTGACCGGCTTGGCCGTCTGCATCTACTACATGATGCGCACCTACCCGTTCTTCACCAATATGGGCGTGCCGAAGATGGATTTGTGGTTCGGCCTGAGCCCGGTGTCGGCAGGCATGTTCGGCCTGCCCATCGGCATGCTCACGATCATCGTCGTGAGCCTGCTGACGGCGCCGCCTTCGCGCGCGGTACAGGAACTGGTAGAGCACGTGCGTTACCCGAATCTGATCGGCGATACGCACGTTTCGCAAGCGACCTGAGCACAGTTCGCTCGCTCAAAAAGGCCCGCTTCGGCGGGCCTGTTCATTGCGCTCATTGCGGCAACGCGCGGCACCCCCGGCGCGCGCCGTGCCGCAAGGGGGTTACACGACGAGGTCCTTGACGAGGTAGGCGAGGTCGTCGCGCCCCGAGTCGACGATCAGGCGGCGTGTCATGCGCGGATCGAAGCGCACCAGGTGCAATGCCACTTCAGTGACCTTCTCGAGATGCTGCAACGTGTGGTGCGCCATTCCGAGCTGGTACCAGGCGTGCGGATTCATCGGCTGCAGCGTCGCCGCCTCGTGCAGCGCCTTGACCGCTTCTTCGTGGTTTTGCAGCGCAGCAAACGACATTCCCAAGCCATACCAGGCCCGGTCGATCTTCGCATTCAAGTGGACCGCCTCCTGAAAGGATGCGATGGCCTCTTCGAATCGACCGAGCTTGTCGAAGACATAGCCCAAGTTGAAGTGCGCGACAGCGTTGCGCGGGTCGGCGTTCAGTACCGCCTGAAAGTGGCTGCGCGCCTGCTCCAGCTGGCCCGACGCGGCGAGCAAATACGCCATGCGGTTTTCGGCGGCGAGAAACTTCGGACTGCGTTGCAGCGTTTCCTGGTACAGGCCAATCGCGCTGTCGCGCCGGCCGAACAGTTCGAGCAGCCTGCCCGCCATGTAATATCGCCAATGATTCATTGAGCCAATTTCGGTCGAGTAGCAGATGTTCCAGATTATCGTGATCCTCAAGGCGCTGACCGAAATTGCCGGCGTAGCGATGCTGGGCCAGGGCATTCTCTGGGTCGTTGCGGGAGCGCGCCGCGACCAGAACATGATCTACGGCCTGTTCAAAACGCTCACCCGTCCGGTGATGAAAGTGACACGCTGGGTCACGCCGCGCGTGATCCTCGACCGGCACCTTGGCTTGGTGGCATTCTTTCTTCTGGTCGTTCTCTGGACCGGCCTGACGATCATGAAGATCAAGCTGGTCCTCGAGAGCGTTCCGCCTGCGACTTGAACTCATTCATTCCCACGTTCACGCCGACGTTTGCGCAGGCCTGGTGGATGCTGTCCTGCGCCATCTTCTTTGAGATCTGCGGAACCGTGTGCATGCGCCTGTCCGAAGGCTTCACGCGCACCACACCGTCATTGCTGATTTTTTTCTTCTATGCGTTGTCGTTCGGCCTCAACACTTTCGTCGTCAAGGTGCTCGGGCTGAGCGTCGTCTACGCCGTGTGGTCGGGCGTGGGCACGGCGGTCACGGCGGCCATCGGCGTTCTCTACTTCAAGGAGCCGGCCACCGCGGTCAAGCTGGCGAGCATCGGCCTGGTCGTGATCGGCGTGCTGGGCGTGCACGCGAGCTCGCGCACAGCAGGCTGAGTGACCCGCACGCAACAAGCTGAGGTTTACACTCCAGCCATGACGATGACGCTTGCCGGCGCACCCCATTGGAGCTCCTCCAAGGCGAGCCCGAGCGCGCTCTCAGCGCCTGAAGCGTGGCATGCGACGCGCGCCCAAACCTCGCTGGCCACGCAGATCCACGGCGACAAGAACGAATACCTGGCCACCGAGAAGGGCGAGATCGGCCGGATCATCGGGCCGAACGAGCGCGAGCTGTTCGTCTCCTGCGACGCCGGTCCTGCGCTGCGCCAGCAATTCGAACGGGTCCATCCCGAGTTCATCGTCGTGCACGACATCGGAACGACG
>JBEBHW010000755.1:0-2186 GCA_040081145.1 Burkholderiaceae bacterium | reverse complement strand
AAGGGTGTCACGGGCTCGCTGGTCTGGGACTGGAAGGCGACGGGCAAATTGAACTTCGCGACGAGTCTCAGCCGCGACTCGGGATCCGAGACGGCGCTGGTCGCACTGGCCAACAACCAGGGAAACGCGGTGGGCGACAACAGTGTGCTGACGAACGCCCTGGCGCTCAGCGTGGCCTACGAGGCGAGCGCAAAGATTCGCGTCACGCTGGGCGGGCGCTATGCGCGGCGCGAGCTCGTCAGCGGGAGCATCACCGGCCGGGATCGTTCATCCACGCTGTCGCTCGGCACAAGTTATGCACCCAGCCGCGCTTGGCAGCTCGGCTGCAACGCCTCGAGAGACGCGCGCGCAACTTTGGACAACGCGACAGTTGTTTCGACCCCGTACAGCGCCACGCTGGCAAGCTGCAGCATTCAATTGAGCATTCGATGAGCAAAACCACGATTCTGCTGACCGGCGCGACCGGGTACATCGGATCGCACACCTGGTTGGCCTTGCAGGCGGCGGGCTTCGATGTGGTGGGTGTCGACAACTTCAGCAACAGCTCGCCGCAGGTGCTCGATCGACTTGCGCGCATCGGGTCGATGCACCCCGACTTCGTTCAAGCCGACGTTTGCGATGCGAGTGCGTTGGACGCAGTATTCGCGCAGCGCAAGATTGCCGCCGCGGTGCATTTTGCTGCCCACAAGGCGGTCGGCGAGAGTTCGGCCAAGCCGCTGGACTACTACGCCAACAATCTTGGCAGCCTGCTGACCCTGTGCCGCGTCATGCAAAGCCGCGCTTGCAAGACGCTCGTCTTCAGCTCCAGCGCCACCGTCTATGGCAAGCCCGAGAAACTGCCGATCCGCGAAGACGCTGCACTGTCGACGACCAACCCGTACGGCGCGACGAAATTGATGGGCGAAAACATTCTGCGCGATCTGCAGCTCGCCGACCCGGCGTGGGCGATGGCGCTGCTGCGATATTTCAATCCCGTGGGTGCCCACGAAAGCGGCCTGATCGGCGAGGACCCGCGCGACACGCCCAACAACCTGATGCCTTACGTCAGCCAGGTTGCGGTGGGCAAGCGGGAGCGCTTGCAAGTCTTCGGCAACGACTACGCCACGCCCGACGGCACCGGCGTGCGCGATTACATCCACGTGCTCGACTTGGCCGAGGGCCACGTCGCGGCACTGCGCTATTTGCTCGACACAAAACGCTCCATCACGGCCAATCTGGGCACCGGCCGAGGCTACAGCGTGCTGGAACTGGTTCGCGCGTTCGAGCGCGCGAGCGGACGCAGCGTGCCGTTTGACATCGTCGCGCGGCGTCCGGGCGACATCGACGCGTGTTACGCCGATCCGACACTGGCGCGACAAGTCCTGGGTTGGCAAGGGCAGCGCGACCTCGATTCGATGTGCAGCGATGCCTGGCGCTGGCAACGTTTGAATCCCCAGGGCATGGCCGCGTAATAGCCAACGCGCGGATCACGCACTGGATCATCAGCGCTCCCGACAACCGGCGCCGCAGGCCCCGCAGGAGGAAAAACTTGACATCGATTGAAGTCTGCCCCGTCATCATGGCTGGCGGCAGTGGCACGCGGTTGTGGCCCTTGTCGCGTGCGCAACACCCGAAGCAGTTCCTGGCCTTGCATGGCGACCGAAGCCTGTTTCAACAAGCCGTGCAGCGCGTCGCTGGGCTGCGATGCCCAGGCCTGAATGTCGGCGCACCGAGCATCGTCTGCAACGAGGACCACCGATTTCTCGTTCTCGATCAGTTTCGCGAGCTCGATTTTCCAGAAGTGGCGCTGCTGCTTGAACCCTTAGGGCGCAACACGGCGCCGGCGATGACCTTGGCCGCGCTGTACGCCATCGAGGGCGGCGCCGACCCGGTTCTGGCGGTCACGCCGGCCGACCAGACGGTAACCGACGAGATCGCCTTCGCTGCGGCGTTGGAGCGCGCAGTGCGTGCTGCGGCAGGCGGGGCGATCGTCACCCTCGGCGTCGTTCCGGACCGGCCGGAAACGGGCTTTGGCTACATCCGCTGTGCCCGCACCACCGATGCCGGGCAAGACGCCCTGGCCGTGGCTCAGTTCGTCGAAAAGCCCGACCTGGCCACGGCACAGCGCTACCTCGCCGGCGGCGACTACTTTTGGAACAGCGGCATGTTTGTCGTGCGTGCTTCCACGTGGTTGGCGGCAATCGAAC
>JBEBHW010000081.1:0-9896 GCA_040081145.1 Burkholderiaceae bacterium | reverse complement strand
GAGCGGCTGTGGGAGATTCGCCGCCACGGAATTGACCCGCGTGCTGAACAAGCGCGCGCAGTCGAACGGCAACGTCAAGCGGAAGAAGCGGCGAACCGAGAGACTGCCCACCGACTCAGCGTGCGCGCGCTGTTCGACCGCTGGGCAGCGACCGAACTCAAACCCCACATTCGAGCGGACGGGAGTCGCACCGGGCGCAAGGACGGCGGCGAATACTTGCGCCAACAGTTTGACAAGCGCGTGTTTCCGGAGGTCGGCGAATTCGCTGCTGGCGAAATCCGCAAGGCCGATCTGCTCGCGATCCTCGATCGCGCGAAGGCCGACGGGAAGCTGCGAACGGCAAACGTGCTGCTCGCAGGCCTCAAGCAGATGTTCCGCTTCGCCTTGGCGCGCGAGATTGTCGAGCGAAACCCGCTCGATACCGTCACCAAGCGCGATGCCGGGGGTGCTGAAACTGGACGCGAGCGAGTTCTGAGCGCCGACGAGATCACCCAACTCTCGCAGCCTCAGGCCCTGACACCGCTGAGTGTGCGAAGCGCTGCCGCGATCTGGATCATCCTCGCCACCGGTTGTCGTGTTGGCGAGTTGATGAACGCGCGCTGGGAGAACATCGATCTGGATCAGAGCCGCTGGTATCTGCCAGACACCAAAAACGGCCGGGACCACACGATTCACTTGAGCGCGTTTGCGTTGGAGCATTTCGCTTCGCTCGCTGGCACGCGTGAACGAGGCAATGACGGCAAGCTGCTTCCCTGGTTGATCCCGAACAGCAAGGGCACCGGTCCGGTGGACATCAGGTCCTTCGGCAAGCAACTTGCCGACCGTCAACGCCCGCCCGAAAAGCGATTGAAGGGGCGCAGCAAAGCCACCAGCAGCCTCAGCCTGCCCGGTGGTCGCTGGACGGCGCACGATCTCAGGCGTACGGCGGCCACCGTGATGGCGCAGCTCGGCGTCAGCGGCGACGTCATCGACGAGTGCCTGAATCACGTCATCGAGAGTCGCATTCGTCGCACCTACATTCGCGATCGTCGACCCACAGAGCAGGCCCGCGCATTTGACGCGCTTGGTGCGAAATTGACTGCCTTGGTCGCGCCGAACAAAAGCCAATCTGGCACTGCGTCGTCGTACGCGTCTCAAAGGTAGCAGGGGACACGGTCCGAACGAGGCGTCTGCGCATCTGTCGCAGCACCGGAACGGTCGAGAACCCCGCCAATGCACGCTCTTCGCCGATTGGCTGTCTGAGCCAATCGCCGGGGTCGTTCGGGCGCCGCAGGCGGCGCTTTGACGATATTCGAATGGGTATAGCGGTGAGCAAGCAGTGTGCGTCGCTCATTCGAGTAGGGTCTTTCGAGGGCGTCTTTGCATAGTTCCAGATGGAGATGGGAAAGGCGCCGTCGCAAGGGCGCCAACAATGTGCTGGCTGACCTTGGATTCGCGGACATGAATGATGCCGGAGGGATTCGTAGAGCAAGGATTGGCGCGGCTTTCCGGACCGCATCACGTGGAGGAACCCCTGCCGGACCCCCAGCTGCGTCCGAACGATTGCGTGCTCAATGTGGCAGTCAACCGTGCGTGCCCCTGATTCCAATCGCGTGATTGCCAGCCAGCGTTCGAGCGTTTGAGCGCGTCGCGCAGGTCTGGATGGCACATTATTGAGCGTCCAGTTGAGCCGCCGCGAGTGCAGAGAGGGCCAACGCAGCATCGTCCAACGGCATGGACCGGAGGTGATCGAGCACCCGAACCCGCGCCGGTTTCCATATGCGCGTGAACCACCCGACCTCGTCATCGGCTGCTGCCATCTCGTCGAGTCGCGGCGCCACGTCACTTTCCTTCAGGAACGTCGGCATGCGGTCTAACGACACTCTGAGCGACACTGACTCCACAACCGCAGGGACAGGTAGCGCGGCGATACCGTTCGATACCGACATTAGCATCCTAGTAGTAGCACTCCCACTGCCACCAGTCCCCGACAGTCGACGCTGCACTGCATCGATCAAAGGCCTGGCATAGACGTCAAGCGGAGAAAGATTCGCATCGAGGATGGCAATCCCTTCCGGCGATTCGGCCACCGCGACTCTGACCGCGCTGTCGTCGGTGATCCCGATTCCGCACTCTAATACCTTGCCAGTTCCTGCCCCGCAGCCCAACCAGGACTCCACTGCGACTCGAGCGGCAAGTCCATCGATGATGAGAATCAGCCCGCATTCGTGCGCCACTTTGCCCACCACTTCGATCGCTCTCGCGCATTTCGGCGTCACGCCAAGAGCCGGAAGCGTTTCACTCACACGAGCGGAATTGCCATCCACCGCTCGCACCGTTATGGCATCCCCGCTAGCATCAGGCCGCACTGGCAGAGTCGGTACGCTGGGTGCCAGGGCGACCGGCCTATCCACCAATTCGTCAATCAGTGCCTTGAACACCGCTACCTGGCCCAACGTTCCCAGCGCATCGCCTCGGGCCTTGTCGAACGCCCCGCGAATCGCCTTCGCGACCGCGGGCGCAAGGGCCTTCTGTTCCTTCTCTGCCAGCCGTCGCTTTTCAACCCATTCGGCTTGCTGCCCCTCCAACTGATCAATGCTTTTGCGAAGTTGGTCCTTCTTCGCAACCAGCGCCTCGACTCTTGTTTGCACGAGCTCTTCAATTCGCGACGTTATCCGCGGATCGCGCATCACCTCTTCGAGCAGGATGGACATCGCTCCTTCATGCTCGTCGATGGCGCTGAGTTCTCCCCGCAATCGAGCCGTGCGGGCAGCGTTCAGACGAGCCTCGCCCGAGGCGAGCAGTTCCTGAAGCTTCCTTACTTGCGCTCTCGTCGGCTTGTCCACGCCTGCTTTCACACTCGCAAGCAGCCTTCGCAGGCTCGACCCGAGTGTTTCGCATTCGTACATATCTGAAGTCGGCAGCGGCCCAGGGACCAGCATTCGGCCTTCGAAGCGGAACGCTGATAGCGCACGCCAACAGGGCAGACCGGCTTCGAACCCTTCATCTCTCGCCAGATCTTTGCCTGGTGGACATCCGACCACGAGTTCATCGCGCAACATGAACAGCAAAGTCTTCACGAGCGCCGGCCCCCCCATCTCCACCTGATGCTTGATGTACTCTCGAACTGAGTCGTACTCTGTCGACCCAAAGGGCACATTGCGCACCTCGTAGACCGGCGTCTTTTCCGAAGCGATATGGAAGTTGGTCCGGTGCGTGGGCTCAAAGTTCCTATTCTCAGCAACTCTCCAAATTCCAATCTCACCGCGAGTCGGTTGCTTTTGAGCATCGCGACCGACCGAGAAAGCTATTAGATCTCCAGAGGAGTAGAAGAGCTTTTCTCGATCAGCGTCACGGGCGAGCGAGAACCACGATCCACTCGCGGAGCGCACGGCAAATGGACGAACAAATACCGAGCTCTCAGGAAAGTCCTTCGTACAGACTGCGATGACTTCATCGCGGTCGAAATCGAAACGCACAGGCTCATCCGGGTCCGAGAAGCTCAGCATCTGAAGCCCACGCGGGGCGCTGCTCGCCCGAGCTCGGGCTGCTGCACTCCTGCCGGCGTACTCAGCCAGAAGGGCACGTGCTTCCGGTTGACCGTCCAGGGCTTCAAACGCCACCTTTGCTTCGTCGTCCCGCCCGCTGCGCACTGCGTGCAGGCCCGCGACAAACGATGCAATCGTTGGCGACAACGTCGAGAGATGTTCGTCCGGATCTCCCCCCTCGGCTAGTGCCACCAACGCCGCCGCCAACGCCGGGATAAGCGCTCCCGCGCTCGGTCCACTCACTGGCAGAAGGGATACCTCCTTCGCCTCGGGCAGTTCTCCCACGCTTGCCGCAAGCGGCGGCCTTAGGAACGACATCAACTCAGGCGCAGGATTGTCGTCGAACAGATGTACCAAGCAAGAGCGGGCCAGCCTCTTCGCTTCATCCTCGGGGAGGCTCTCTCCGACATCCTCATACATGCGCAGCGTGCCGAGAAGGTTCGCGACAGGCTCCGGATCGAGCATTGTCAGGTGCTCCGCACACCATTTCTGCAACAATCGATCCGTAGTCGGAGGCAGGCCGTGCGTCAGCATCCGAACGCGGGCTGCCTTGCCGTGCGGAAGGTTCTGTACTCTCGCGCCTTTTTGGATGAGTTGAATGCGGGTATCTGCGAAGAACCGTCGCAATTCGTCGTCATCGGTTCCCCACTCAAGTAGTTGGGCGAATCGCTTCCTGTCGATCCCGGCGTATGCCATGTGTTCTAAGTCCCCCGCTCTCTTTCTTGGTCGTGCGCCGCCCGGATGTAAGGCATCAACGGACTCGTCATGATGACCCCAAGCCGGTGTAAGTTTGGGCGACTGGGGTCCGCGAAGTAGCGCCGGACGCGATCCAATCCGTCCTGTCCGAAGTTCCTAATCACAAGACCCTCTACCCAACGCCTCATCGCGAGCGGTGGCTTCGGTCTCGTGATGCTCTCCTGCACCGCACGCACTTGCGTCTGCGTTGGCCCGCCGACGACACCTCGCAGTTCGCCAAAGCTTCCCGCATACAGGGTCTTTGCAGCGCCGCTTGGCGAGGAGAGAACCGACCCCTCCTGCATCCAGCCATCGTTCATCCGCAAGAAGTGCTCGGCGATTCGTACGCTCCCGCATTCGACATCTACTTCACTGTGCAGCAGCTCGGCAGGCGCAACTGGCGCCTGCGCACATAGGTCCCACTGCATGTCACCCGCGCTAGCAATGACACCGGCGGGCCGAAACAGCTCGCAGGCTTCAACTCGGAAGACCACTTGCTCATTGCCGTCGATGGACACTGTGCAGTCGTACCCGCCCGAGGGCAGTCCCTCGAGCCGCACCCATTCATCCGCCAAATCGGACACCGCAGTCGACGCCGAACCAAGCGGCGTTTCAACAGTGACCTTGCCCCGCGCGCTTCTACGCAGGAGCATCGGCTCCGGCGACTCGGGATACACGTATGTGCCGTCAATGTCGATGTGGTGCGGCGAAGGTTGCACGACGAAGAGTCGGGGCCGCCCGTTGCGCATACGCCGCCCGAGGAACTGGGAAATCTGCGCAGGCACTTGCGGCTTTGACGCCGCAAACGCCGAGGGCAGAGTCATTTCATAGCCATTCCAGCCACCCAGTTTCTGACCCGGCTTCCAGTCAAGCAGTGCGCCCAGTTCAGCCGGTGGTGCAATCACTGCTCTTGCCAACAACCTATAGCGTGCACCCCATTCCAAGGGTTCGTCGCCAAAGACGAACCGACCACCCTTCTCCTCGGCATAGAAGAGATTTAGATCTTCAGCAAACGCGCCTACTTGTCCCGAAGCATGGGCGGCAAGCGCCAGTAGGTCGCCGGACCCTATACAAGCCGCCAGCGGGACTTGCGGCGCGAGCGGAACCAAGCGCGCGGTGTGCAGATCGGCCACGCGGTACGTGCGAAGACCCAACCCCGACTGAATCTCAAGGCTCCCGGTCGCCGCCGGTCCGAGATCAACCGATGGAATGCGCAACCACAGTGTCAGCGAACCCCGTCCCGGCTGATGAACCAAGAAAAGGCCGCAACTCAAGGACTCCCTTTTCAGCCGCACTGTGGGCACGGCGGCGACCGATCGAAGCCCCGACACCGCAGCGAACCCTATCGGCGAAAAGTAGTTCTCGCAGTCGGGCTTGGCCCGATGACTGAAATGCGCAAAGTGAGGCCTGCGCTCAACACCAGCACGGCGACGCACCGGCTCACCGCACGAGGGGCAAACCAATCTGAACCCCGAAATGCCGCCTCTCCCCGCAGGCACATCGTTTCCGAGGTGATCTCGCGCCCAGTCCACTACCCAGCCCGATCCAACTGCATTCGATTCAGGTACATGTCCGTGCCGTCAAGTTCACGCAGAAATTGTTCGCTTCGCCAAGACCGGAAGTCTGGCATTCGCTCTGCGCGCGGCACGACCCATCTAGCCATAGCTGCCTGCCCCATTTCCTCAACCCGCGGCAATTGCCCGTACCGCACGCGCTTGTGTTCACCACGTAGGAACTGAAGCGTGTTGCTGGCAAGTGAGCAGAAGAAGACCTCGCGCGTCAGTCCATGCCGCGCCATATCCGGATCCAGGCCAAGCAGCCCAAGCGCCTTTCGGATCAGTCGCAGGCGATAGTTCGGTCCTTGACCGTAGTTGTGCGAATCTGCGTATGCATCCCCCTTTGACCTTAGGTAGTCGCGCAAGTCATCGAACAACTCGTCTGAAATATGGAAGTGACCCCAGCCGGATGTCGAACCGATCGAGTCGAAGATCGATTGACCGCCCATGCGAAGGCGGTTGTAAAGCGACGACCGGCCCAAAGCGGACGTGGTTGTAACGGCAACTAGCCGCGCGTGCTTGCTTTGTCCAGATATGACCCCGACTGACTCGTGATACTTGGCTCTAAACGTATCGACGACATCCTGGGTACGAATGAGCGAGGCGATGAGCTTGCCACCCAACAACATGTTGTATGGTGGCACGGCGCCAAGCGCATAGGCGTCCATCAGATTCACCAAGGCCTCAACCCGTCGGTGATGGTCCCACCCGATGAAATCGTCACGAGCACGAAGATTGAAGACCGCATCGCCCAATGCGAAGAGTCCTATCAACTTCTTGTGGTGGTCATCCCAGACGAGAAACCGCAAACGCCGACCATACCCCTCGGAGATCGGAATTCTCCAGTAGTAGCTGGCGAAGCGGAAGAGGTTTGACTGCCATGTCTTGGACCGCACAACTTCGATTCGAGGGGTGATCTTCTCAACATCGAGGTCCGCACCCGTCGCGAAGTGCTGAATTAGTTGCTGGGCACGATTCGCTATCCATTCCCGGTTCGTGTCAAGGCGAGAGTCACGCTGATGCGCATGCATGTCGCGGTAACTCTGTTTGTCCAGGTTGGGAGGCAGCAGCGTACCGTCCGCGGCCTTCAGGAAGCCAAGGCGCTTGAAGTGTGCACGGACCTTTCGCTTCAGTCGAGCGTCATCGCCCGGCAGCGCAATGACTAACCCTGATTTCACGCAACCACTCCGAAGGCGCCTGGCAGATCGCGTGAGAGTTCAAATGGCGAGAACGCGAAGCGGCCGGCGGCAGGCGCATAGCCATAGTGGGAGGGACTTACAAGCGAAGGAAACGAGAACAACTGGACACGTCGCCCCTGGCTGACGATCGTGTACGGCGCATCAGACGAATCACGCCGAACCCACCCGGCCAATTCCATCATGTTGCGAAGAGGATCCAACGCACTGCGCTGCTGATCTGGTGAAGGCCTACCGGGCAGAACACCATCTCGAATGAAGCGCAGAAGGTCCAATGCCAAATGCCGATCCAGTACGGAGTGTTGGAATCGATTGCCATAGTGACGCAGGCATTTGTCGCACGAGGCCGAGCATGTGCACCGACTCAGCAGAGTCTCGGCTCGAGTCATCACTCCCGAAAAGAGTTCCCCCGCCTGCGTGGCGTAGCCCGCACCACCTGACAGCGTGTCGTACACGAAGATGTCGGCGAAGTGATCATCCCCAAGGCGGATGAATCGGAACCCGGCGTTGATCTCACGAATGTCAATATCCAGTTCCTGACTGATGCCGAGCACAAACGCCTCCGCGAGCGACTGCAGCGCGTCAGCAATGGGCTGGCGCTCGGTGAGCTGGACGGGATCAAAGCGCAGCGGACGTGACAACGGAAGACGCACGACAAGTACATCCGAGGCGAAACCGTATCCAAGGTACACCTGCTCGAACTGCCCGGTGCAGCGTCCGGGTGATCGGGTGGCGAGAAAATAGTCCCGCTCATGCGGGCCAACCCGCTGCGGGTCAGACGCTGCCTTGCCGCATCGGTTGCAAACCAGGAAACCGCCGTACTGGCCGTTGTCCTCTTCGCCCTTGTTGACCATGACCAGTTGCTGGTTCCTCGCGAAGCCAATATCGCTGTGCGCGCCGAGCTTTCGCAGCTCGAACGACTGATTTCCCGCAGGCAGGGAAAGCTGCGCGCTCGTCGCGTTCGTGAACACCTGCTCGTCGTCGAATTCGTCGACTTCCCCACGACCCTCAGGGAAGACGACCTGAGGCTCGATCACCGTCGTCGCCTGCAACACTGCCGTACGGCACAGTGGGCACGGCTCGCCCTCTGGTGGTGCCAACCGAAAGCCGGAAGTAAACTGGCACTCGGGGCAGTGAACATAGAAGCGTCTCTCGGCGAACAACCGCTCGGCCCTGTCCATAACGGCGCTCGAACCGTTTGCCGCAACCGTCCCGACGCGATAGGTCTTCTTGTCGACGACAACGAAACGACCCGGCGCATACTCAGACAGCGCCACGTTCAGACCTTGTTGTGGCCGCTGAATCACCTTCGGCTGCGTGAAGTTTCCTCGCCTCTCCAACTCCTCAATTTGCAGGGCACACAGGTCACGCGGAAAGGCATAAGAAGGAAGAAAGCCGCGTGCGAACAGAAACTCAATGAGCTTCTCTTCGGCGGGGTCCAATTCATGCACGTCCGCAGGCCTCACAGCCTCCAACCAGCGGATGAAATCTGCGGCAACATCCGCCGGGGACTCTTTGAACGACGCTGGCAGCCACTGACGCATCGCCGCAAAGCACGCCTGCGCTGCTTGCGAATTCGCAATCCACGCGGTGAAAGCGGCTAAGCTGAACGGCCCGTTCCCCGTGTAGAAGTTGATCGTTTCGCCCAGAACGGAAAAAACATCCCCACTCGCGGAACCGAACACCTGAGCGTGAAAATACGCCTGAATTAGTTGCGCTCGAATGTGTCGCTCAATGATCTTTGGGTTCTCCGTATCCACTCCGGGCAAGGTTGGCTCGCCGGAGATGATGGGCTCGGGGTTCTCGAAGTAGTGGTTGTCGTGGGGACTGTTCTGAGCGTAGGTGACCACGGTGGAAACGGCGGAGCCTCTTCGGCCGGCTCGACCAGCGCGCTGTTGGTAGTTCTGCCGAAGGGGCGGCACGTTTCGCAGACCCACTGCTACCAGCGACCCGATATCGATACCTACCTCCATCGTTGTGGTGCTGCTAAGCACGTCGATGGACGTGTCACTTTGGCTGACGAGGATGTCGCGAAAGCGACGCTCGAAGTCCTCGATGGTCGTGGTGGAATCGTCCACGTCCCGATATGAAAGCTGAGCCGTATGCTCTTCGACTGAAAGATTGAAAGGCGTGGATCGACCCTGAAGGATGTCGTTTACCGGATCTCGAAAGAATGCCTTTCGTGCACGCAAGTATTGCGTCGCCCCTGGCCGCACGGCACCTATCGCGCCGGCAAGGCAATTCGGGCAGTGGCCCCACCATTCGACCGGTGACACGGTGGCGCACTGGGCACACTGATACCAGTCCTGCTGTTCTGACGCAAGTTCCAACGCGATTCGTCCGGGGACGATGAAGAACCCAGGACTTCCCGGGCGCGCCTGACACAGCGCATCCGTCAACGCAACGAAAATCTGGTCCAGGTCCGGCACGCGCTCACGAAGAAACGCTTGCTGTCGGGCCGAGAATCCACCGTTCCTATCCAATCCGCCGCCAAGCGGGTACCCCGCGGCCTGCGACCGAACGCCTTGCGGCAAGTCCGCATCCACGGCGAACTCGCTGGCGAAACTCTGAATCCAGGCTGTCCAGACTCGCCGCAGTTGACTCTCGTCAATCTCCGGAAGAGCGGCAACAATTTGCCGCCGTGCTCGTGCCACCGGAACGACGTGTGCAAGCGTCAGCGCACTCACTGAATAGAACGGCGACCCAAGGTGACGCAGCAGCAGGGAACTGAAACGCGCCGGCCTTCCGGCGAGTGGCTCTTCAAGGGCTTCTTGCAGTCGCCCCTGGTAGTACCGGCGGTGATCCAGCACATCGCGCTGCAGTTGCTCCCGGTCGGCGCCGTCGAACAGGAACAGCGAGTTCTTCGCCAGTACGTGCAGCAG
>JBEBHW010000754.1:0-2191 GCA_040081145.1 Burkholderiaceae bacterium | reverse complement strand
GCACCGCCTTGCCCTGCGTGAAGTAGGCCACCGTGTCGTAGCCGCGAATCGCGACGTCACCATGGCCGCCGAAGAGGCCGGCCTCGAGCGTGTTGATCGGCGCGGCGGCGAGCGCGGCGCTGCTGGTCGCCAAGGCAACGGCAGCCCAAATGAACTTGAGAACTTTCTTCGCACGCGTGTCGATCGTGAGCTGCATGGTGGGTCCTTTTCGTGATTTGAATTCGATGCGCATGAGTCGATCAGGAACGCAATTCGTGCTCGACTGTGGCAGGCGCCTTGCCGAAGTTCGTTCCCATCGAAATGCCGTGTTGCAGGCAATACACCTGCAACAAGGCGAAGTGATGCACGGCGTGACTTGCGAGAAAGACGAGTTCGCGGCCGACGGTGGAGAGGTTGGAAAATTCGATCTCACCGAACAAGCCGCCGCGCGTGCGCACGCGGATCGGCGCCGCAAGGGCGACCGCGGGCCAATCGATGAGGCGCTGCGCCAGTCGCAACAAGCGCGAGCGCGCCAACGCGGTGTGCTGTTCGAGGCCGCGATCCCGCGGGCGAGCGTCGTAGTCGACCCGCGTCGCGAGCGGCGCGAACAGCAGTGCCTCGTAGTGCTCGATGACGTGGCGCACGTGCGCGCCGGCATAGCTCGAATAGGCGGGAGCTCCCGGCGCATCGTGCGCGGCGACGAGCGCAAGCGCTTGCTCGATCAGTTGGCGGTTGAATTGCAGCAGAACTGCTGCGTCACGTTCCGGGGATTCCATGTTCGGTAGTCGCGCCGCGGCGCAAGACCTTACGTTGTCCGCGCCGGCGGTTTATGGTCCGTTGCTACCGTTCGCAGCGAGGTCCCTGCGAAGCTTGCGACGCCAGGGCAGCGGCGGCGCCCCCGTGCTCCGGCCCACGCTCGCGGGGCACTGTCCAGAAGCGCTAAGCGAAGCCGCGTCAACACGGGATTTACGCTGCACCGGCTGGCAGACACCGCGAATGGGTCCTGCGCCCGGGGGCACCACCGCCACCCTGCTGCATCCGTTAGTGGCATGCAGAGCCCTCGCATGCCATTCGGGTGCCGGGGTAGGTGGCTCGGGGGTTGTGCGAGCCCGTGGCAATTCAATCGGTCGCCGGGTAGAGCGGCGTCAGGTACTTTTCGCGCCGGTAGTCGCGCACGAATTGCCCGAGCTTCATCGGCTTGACGCCACGTGCGCGGTTCGCATGGCCGATCTCGAACAGCCACCGGTACTGACGCATCAGCGCACGCCACGCCTGCACGAGGCCGGTGCTGCGGTCCCAGATGTGGGTGCTCTCGGCGCCGGCGCCGTTGATCTCGACGATTGCGAAGCCGCGACCTGCCTGCACGTCGGCAAAGTCCTCGAAGCGCACGTCGAACCGGCCAAAGTGGAATTCGGGCAGGCGCTGCGCGATCGCGTCGAACGCGACTTCCATTTCAGGCGTCACGAGCGCCGTGCCGTTGCGAAAAATCGCGCCACGACTGTGGCTTCCGGCGAATGCGAGGCGGATCGCCGCGCCGGGTGCGGGCACGGTGTCCAGGCGCGTCACGTGACGGCGCAAGTACAGGTGCGACAAGCGCCCGGCGCGCGGGTCGTCCAGAATCAGTTCACGCAGCGTGCGCTTGCCGTCGCCGATGACGTACGGAAAGTACTTGAGCGTGATCGAGACGACCCGGCCGCGCTCCTGGCCCGGCCGGCGGCAGTAGAAGATGCCGGCTTCGCCCTCGAACGGAACGAGGCGCTGCAAGAGGAAACGCGCGCCGCGCGGAAACGCATCGATGTAGGCGCGCAAGTCATCCGGCGTGCGCACCAGCTTGACGCCGGCACCGCGGCAACCGAGGTCGGGTTTGGCGACGACGGGCAATTCGATTCCCGCATGCGCAAGCCGGGCGAGCGCAGCGTCGCACTCGTGCGCGAGATCGCACGCCGCATCGCCAGCTCGATCGACGCTGACGAAAGGCGCCACCCATTCGGGGATGTGGCGCATCGCCAGCGCCAGGATCTGCGCCTTCGATTCGCCGAAGAAGCCGCCCCCAGGGAACGACGGGTTCGCTGCGGTGGGCAGCAGCACGCCGCGGTAACGCAGCATCAGCCACGCCGTGTAAAGCGCGACCGGCGGATAAAACGCCCACATCGGCCAGAACTCGAAGAAGCTCAGCGGCGCGCCGCTCTGGTCGAACGCCGGCATTCCCTGG
>JBEBHW010000753.1:0-2197 GCA_040081145.1 Burkholderiaceae bacterium | reverse complement strand
GAGCGTGCGGGATTCAACCGGTGGACGCCTGCGATGGAGGGCAAGCGCAACCAGGGCGTGCTCCACAAATACCTGACTGCGGCCGCACAAGAGGTCATGGCGAAAGGCATTCCACTGGCGGAACGGCTGTACGTGCCGGAGCCATTCAACGAAGCGACTCACCCGGCGGTGGCACAGCGTCGCCGCTTGAAGCTCGACATCCTGCGACCCATCGAAGGCCGCAGTCCGCTGGCCATCGTTCTCGGAGAGTTCAAGGCTGTCGAGCTCACCTCCTCGGGCCACCGAGTCTGGGTTCGCCACATGCCCGATGCGCCTCTGCTGGTGGACAGCAAGACATGGAAGCGGATCGAGAAGGTGTTCGCCCCGCTGTTCGAGGTGCGAGACGCAGACACGGGGTGCCGGGTGCACCTCGTGATGGCTGCGCTGATTCGTGCGCGCCGGGAGCACACCTACGAGATCGACGCAGCCAGCCTGGTGCTCACCAACGAGCACTGGATTCCGCTGGAGGGCGTGCACGAACTGCCGCTGGTGCAGTCGCTGATCGAGCAACGGCGGCGTTTCGTCAAGCCCTTGCGCTATGACGCGCAGGGTGCAGCGCGGTTTCCGAACGCGCTGTTGTTGGACGTGGGCGCAGCGCCGGTGCCCCTGCATGTCTTCAGCCCCTTCATGACCGCCAGGGATCGCGAAATCAAGGAGGCCGCACTGCGTACTTGCGATCATGCCTGGGTCTGGCCGGCCGATGCATCCGTCATGCCGGCGCTGCCGCCCGCTGGCCCGTGATGCAAGCCTGTGATGCAAGCCGGTAACTCGCGCCCTTGACGCGGTCCATTCGCGCGAGAGCATGTTTTGTCGAGATGTCTCGACACGCATGAAGGAGCGCAATCATGGCAAACGCCATCGTCACCATCCACGGCGGGCCGACAGGCCCTGCCACGCTGCTGGGCCAGGCGGCGGCTCGCATCCCCACGGCCGGCAAGATCAGGGCCGGCATCAAGGTGCTGTCGCGCGCTGCGTCCGAGCAGCCCCGCGCCCGCGAAATCTACGACCACGGTGTGGCCGTCGGCGAATCGTTCGACCAGATCGAGAAGGCACTGGCCGAAGCCTTGCCCAAGCTCAAGACGCCGCTGATCCCGCGCAACGTAGCCTGGTTCACGGTGCGAGGTCAGGACTTTGCGAACCCGGCGCTCGCGGCGCAATTGCTGGACGCACACGGCGAGGATCGGGGCGAGGGCCGTCGGCTGTATCGCTTCCCGGTGGTCTTCCCTTCGGACCACTGGCAGACCGTGATGCCGCACGAACTGGCCGCCTGGGGTGCCAACGAGAAGCGCTTCTGGTCGGAGTACTCGGCCGATGGTCGGGTGCGACATTGCCACTGCCATGCGCCGGTGCCGCTGGTCGACAACGGCAAGCGCGCCATCCGGTTGTTCGGCGGCCGCAAGACGATGCTGCGGCAAGAGAACGGTGGCGTGTGCGAGCCGGAAACCTGCCACGAGTACCAGACGAAGCAGTGCAATCTGAGCGGGCGCTTCCTGTTCTTCGTGCCCGGCATCCGCTCAATCAGCGCCTTCGAGCTGCACACCAACAGCTTCTACGCGATGAATGCCGCGATCCAGAAGTTCGAGACCATCGGCTTCCTGCGCGGCGGACGAATCTCCGGTTTCCTGGATCGGCAGCGCACGCCGTTCTACCTGAGCAAGCGGCTGATGGAGGTCAGCCACATCGACGAACAGGGCAAGGCAGTGCGCGTGCCGCAATGGATCATCGAACTGGAAGCGCCGGTCGATGTGTCGGCGCTTCTGCGCGGTCCGGAAGACGACGATGCCGCCATCGTTCAGGGTGAGTTCGCGAGCCAGGTGCTCGAAGGCGTCAAGCCAGCAGTTGACGGCTCAGGCGTCGCCGACCGCGTGGCGGACTCCGAGCCGGTGTCGGCCGGGGAGGGTGGAGAGCCGACGCTCGACAAGGTGATCGCTCGCGCTGGCGCCATCGGCCTCAGCGCGGGGGTCTACCTGGCCTACACCGACCGTCGCTGGGGCAGCGGCTGGAAGCTCAACCGGCAGGGCCGCCGTCGAGCCTGGGACGAACTGGAGCGATATCGAAACGATCCACAGGGCTACGTCGACAAGGTCGAGAGCGAAACGAAGGTGGCGTCGTGACTGCCCCCACCTCGATCCGGGTGGCACACTTTTCCGACTTGCAC
>JBEBHW010000752.1:0-2205 GCA_040081145.1 Burkholderiaceae bacterium | reverse complement strand
TGCCCGAGATGCCCACCGGGCCTGGGCGCCTCGGCCCGAGAAGCTGAACCAGCGACTCGGCTACAACTTGGCGAGCCGCTGCAGCGCCAGGTTCAAGGTCTCGTCTTTCTTGGCAAAACAGAAACGCGCCAGCTTTTGCTCCAAACCGCCGCTGTAGAAGGCCGCGAGCGGAATCGCCGCAACGCCGATGTCCGTGGTCAGCCAGCGGCAAAACGCTTCTTCCGTCTTGTCGCTGACGGCCGAGTAGTCGACAACCTGGAAATAACTCCCCTGGCTGGGCAGCAAGCGCAGCCGTGTCGCGGCAAGCCCGCCGCGAAACAGATCGCGCTTGCGCTGGTAGAACGCCGCCAGGCCCAGGTGGTGCGACGGCTGCGCCATGAAGCGCGCCAGGCCATGCTGCATCGGCGTGTTCACGGTGAACACGTTGAATTGGTGCACTTTGCGGAACTCGGCAGTCAACGTCGCCGGCGCCGCGGCGTAGGCGATTTTCCAGCCGGTCACGTGGTAAGTCTTGCCGAAGCTCGAGATGAGGAAGGCGCGCGCCGCGAGTTCGGGAAAGCGAGCCACGCTCTGGTGCAACGCGCCGTCGAACACCATGTGCTCATACACCTCGTCGGCGATGAGCACGATGTCGGTGGGCCGCAGCAGCGCGGCCAGGCGCTGCATGTCGTGGGCCGACCAGACGGTGGCGCTCGGGTTGTGCGGTGTATTCACGATCAGCGCGCGCGTCTTTGGCGTGATCGCCGCGGCTATTGCGTCGAAGTCGGGCGCGAAGGTTCCCGGCGTCAGGGCAACGTGCACCGGCACGCCGCCGGCCATCACGATGTTGGGTTCGTAGCTGTCGTAGCACGGGTCGAGCACGATCACTTCGTCGCCCGGGTGCACCACCGCCAGGATCGCCGTCAGGATGGCCTGCGTTGCCCCCGCGGTGATCGTGATTTCGCTGCCGGGGTCGTAGGCGCGGCCGTAGAGCGCCTCGATCTTCACCGCGACGGCTTCGCGCAGTGCCGGCACGCCGGCCATTGGCGGGTATTGATTCAGGCCGGCGCGCATCGCGTCGTTCACTGCGTCGAGCAAGGCCGAGTCGCAATCGAAATCGGGAAATCCCTGGCCGAGGTTGACTGCGCCGCGCTCCTGCGCGAGCGCCGACATCACAGTGAAGATCGTCGTGCCGACCTGGGGCAGGCGGCTCACCACCGCGGGCGTGCGCGCGGGTGCGGGGCTGAGTGGCGGGGCGGACGCGCGATTCATGGTCATGGATTCACAGTTGATAGTCATTGCCCTCGCCGGCGATGGCTCGTTCCAGCAGCGGGCGGCTGAGCCGGTCGGACAACATTTCGGCAAATGCGTAGACGTAGTTTCGCAGGTAAGCGCCGCGCTTGAACGCGATGCGCGCGATGTTGCGACCGAACAGGTGGCCGAGCGGCCGCCACACGAGGTCCCCCGGCGGTTCGTCGCGCACCGCGAGTTCGGCGACGATGCCCACCCCCAGCCCGATGCGCACATAGGTCTTGATGACGTCGGCGTCGATCGCCTCGAGCACGATGTGGGGCGTGAGCCGGCGCGCGGCAAACGCCTGATCCAGTCGCGTGCGCCCGCTGAACGACGGGTGGTACGAGACCAGCGGATACTCCGCCAGATCTTCCAGGCTGATGCGTTCCAGCGCCGCGAGCGGGTGGCCGGCGGGCATCACCAAGGCGTGCTGCCAGTCGTAGCACGGCAGGCTCACGAGTTGCTCGGAGTCGTCCAGCGATTCGGTGGCCAAGCCGAGATCGGCCACTTCCTCGATCACCATTCGCGCCACTTCGCGCGGCGCGCCCTGGTGCAGGCTGATGTTGACCTTCGGAAAGCGTTTGCGCAGCTGCGCCACCGGCCCGGGCAGGAAGTAGCGCGCTTGGGCGTGCGTGGTGGCGATCGAGAGCGTGCCGCTGTCTGCTTTCGAGAACTCTTCGCCGATGCGCTTGAGATTGCCGACCTCGCGCAGGATGATGTCGATGCACTTGAGCGCCTGCTGGCCCGGCTCGGTGACGCTCGTCAGGCGCTTGCCGTGGCGCACGAACACATCCACGCCCAGTTCGCGCTCGAATTCGAGAATCGCCTTGGACACGCCCGGCTGCGACGTGAACAGCGCCTTGGCCGTCTCGGTGAGATTCAGATTGCGCCGCACCGCTTCTTGAACAAAGCGGAATTGGTGCAGGTTCATGG
>JBEBHW010000751.1:0-2216 GCA_040081145.1 Burkholderiaceae bacterium | reverse complement strand
CCCTCATGGCCACAGAGGCTGAACAGTTGGGTCTCGGCACCCAGGCCCGAAAGGAAAATATCCACCTGCTCTCCCAGGCTGACGGACGCCGCCTGCAAGCGGCCGAAGCGTTGATTGGTAGAGTCGAGAGCGGCGAAGCCGAACAGCCGCGACTGGACTCGACCCAACGCGCCGCATGGGTGGCAGCGCTGCACCAGCATCCTGCCGTGCGCAACGCTTGGTGCGTGAGCACGTCGATTGTGTGGGACAACAAGCGCGCCTACGCAGGCCAGGTGCTGATCGTGCGTCTGGCCCCGGACGCGATGACGGCAATGTCGTTCACCGAAGACCAATGCGCAGAGCAAATCGAACTCGCGCTGTCCCGCGTGGTTGATGCCGACGTCGTGGTGTGCGTGCGAACGAGCTTCACAACCGAAGGCCTGCCGCCCACCATGCAACACCGGCTGGACTCGTTGCCTGAGTCTGTGCTCCTCTGATCTGACGAGGCCCGAGGCGTCGGCGGCGGCGCCGCCTCGCGAATTCCCACTGAATGGGCGATGATTCGGCACTTCAATGTGCGCATCCGTTTGCCGCGAGGCAGCAGGATGCAGCGATCGCGTCAGGAGGTAGCCCATGCGTCTGTCGAGCCTTCTCGTCGCCACCGCGCTGCTCGCGGCAGCTTGCGGCACGAATGTCGTCAACCCCGTCACCGGCAAGACCGAGCGCAGCGTCATGGACGAGGCGAGCGAGATCGCCGAGGGCAAAAAGGCACATGACGAGGTGATGAAGGAGTTCGGCGGGCCGCTCGCGAACCCGACTCTGCAGGCCTATGTCAACGAGCTCGGCCAGCGCCTGGCCAAGCAATCGCACCGCGCCCATCTGCAGTGGACCTTCACCGTGCTCGACAGCGCGGACGTGAACGCGTTCGCGCTGCCGGGCGGCTATGTCTACGTGACGCGCGGCATCATGGCCTACCTGGACAGCGAGGCCGATCTGGCCGGCGTCATCGGCCACGAGATCGGCCACGTCACGGCGCGCCACGGTGCGCAGCGCGCGACCAAGCAGCAGCGCGCCGGCGCCGGCGTGATGGCGGCCACCGTGCTGGGCGTGCTCGTCGAAGCCGTGACCGGCGTGCAGGGCGCGGCGCAGGCGGCGAACCAGGTCTCGACCGGAATCGCCGCGGGGTCGATCGCCTCCTACAGCCGCGAGCAGGAACTGCAGGCGGACCAGCTCGGCGCCGAGTACCTGTCGCGCGTGGGTTTCAGTGCGAAGCACATGGTCGACGTGATCGGCGTGCTGAAGGACCAGGAGCGCTTTGCCGCCGACACCGCGCGCGCCGCGGGCCGCAAGGTTCCCGAAGGCGGCAACTGGCTCGCTTCGCACCCGAGCAATGACGAACGCCTGCAGGCGATCACGCGAATCGCCCAAGGCTACGGAGGCAGCGCGCGCGAAGAAGGCCAGCAGCGCTACTTGCGCGCCATCGATGGCATCACCTACGGCGAGAGCCGCGAGCAGGGCGTGGTGCGCCGGCAGAACTTCTTCCACGAGCCGCTCGGCCTGGTGTTGACTGCGCCTACAGGCTGGAGCTTTGACAACAACCCCGAGATGCTGCGCATCATCAATGCGGCGGGCGACGCGGGCTTGCTGATGAAGCTCGTCCCGCCCGCCGCCGGCAAGACGCACGAGGAGATTTTGCGCAATGCCTTCAAGGCGAGCCAGGGGCGCACCGAGCGCCAACCGATCGGCGGTTTCGAGTCGACCTACTTCGTCGGCCAGCGCACGCTCGAGCAGAACCAGACCCAACCGCTCGAAGTGACACTGGTCAACGGGCCGGGCGGGCGCACCTACGCGTTCATCCATGCGGCGCGCGACGCAGCGACTCTGGAGCGCAACCGGGCGCTGCTGCGCGAAGCCACCGCGTCGTTTCGCAGCTTCGCGCCGAGCGACCGCGCTGCGGCCAAGCCGTGGACGCTGCGCAGCGTGGCGCTGCCGGCGGGCGGTTTTGCCGAACTCGCGCGCCGCTCGCCGCTGGGCGCGCAGGCCGAGCCGCAGTTGAAGCTGCTCAACGGCGTTTATGGCGGCGGAACGATTGCGCCGGGGCGGCCGGTGAAGATCGTCGAGTAAGGTGGGCGCCGTCGCGATGCAAACCAACGTTTGAGCTAACCGGCTCGGAGCGGGTCGGGTTCGGCGAAGGGTTAAACCTCATTCGCGATGCGGCGCTTTGCCCTGCTGTGAGT
>JBEBHW010000750.1:0-2218 GCA_040081145.1 Burkholderiaceae bacterium | reverse complement strand
CCGATGACCCGGACCGCGCAAGACTGCGCGTTGATGTTTGGCGCAATGGCCGGCCACGACAGCAAGGACCCGGCGAGCGCAGCGCGCGCGTGCCCGGACTACAGCGCGACGCTGAACGACGGCGTGCGCGGCTTGCGCATCGGCGTCGTTCCCGGCTACTTTTTTCACCACCTGCAGCCGCCGGTGCACGACGCAGTGCGCGCCGCGCTCACCGCGTTCCAGGGCCTCGGGGCGCAGTTGGTGGACGTCGACATCGAGAACATCCACGGCAACATCTCGGCGCAGCTGACGATCGAATCCGCCGAGCCGAGCACCTACCACCAGCGCTGGCTGCGCGAGCGCCCGCAAGACTACGGCGAAGACGTTCGCACCCTGCTCGAAGTCGGCGAACTGTTGCTCGCCACGCACTACCTGCAGGCACAGCGCTACCGCTCACTCTTGCGCAACGATTTTCTCGCGGCGTTTCGCAAAGTCGACGCGTTCGTCTGCCCCACCTTGCCATTCACCGCAACCAAGCTCGGCGCGACGACGGTGGTGATTGAAAACGGCGTCGAAGAAGACATGCTCTCAGCCATCATGCAATTCACCGGCGTGCCGAGTCTGACGGGTCTGCCGTCGTTGAATGTGCCCTGCGGGTTCGATCCCGACGGCATGCCCATCGGCATGCAAATCATCGGCCGCCCGTTCGACGAAGCGACGCTGTTCCGCATGGGGCACGCGTTTCAGTCGGCAACGCAATATCACTTGCGCGTGCCCAAGCTGTAGCGCCAGTCTGTTCTCATGTCGTTTGCGACGGCGCTCGCAGCCGTCGGCGCGCGCGTGGCGTGGCGTGGCGTACGGGCGTCAGGCGCCGAAGCGCGACATCGTCTGAAATACAAACACGCTGCCGCTCTGACCCACGGGCCACAACGCGACCAGGGCGTTTGCCGCGTCAAACGCGGCGTCGGCGTCGTTCGCCTCGACCATGACAACGCCATCTGCCCGCGCTGGTGGTGCGCTGGACGCCAGGGGTGTGGACAGCGCGGTGTCGGTGCAGAGCAGCGAGGCGCGCAGCACATGGTCGCGTGCGAGAAGGGCCTGCAGTAGCGGCTCAGTTCGATCGAGTGCCGCGTCGTTCACGACAAACAGCGCAAGCGCGCCGCCTTCTGCCGCACCGACGTCGACGCTCAACTCGCCGACTCGGCGTTGCGTTTCGCGCATGCGGCTGAAGTTGCGCTGCGACCACTCGGTCTGCTTGGCAAACGCCTGCTGATACGCCGTGCTGCGAAACGTCTGCAGACTGTGTGTGTCGTACAGCGCCAGATAGGGGCGCGGGCAACTCACGATGCAGCGAAAACGCCGTGCGCGACGAAACCCGGGAATCGCCATGCGCTCCTGCATGTGCTCCCGGTCGTACCAGCGGTTGAAATCAAGCTCGTGCGCCGGGTCGACGTCGGTCCAGATCGAGAGTTGGCCGGCGGCCTGAGGAAGAACGCTGCTCATGAGGTCGCGCCGTCGGTGCTGAGGGATGGCTTGCAGTCTCCAAGATAGTCGGCGCTTCGTCTAACAAGAAATTCGCACCGCCGGTCATCGGGTCTGCTTATGAGCGGCTCGACGCGCATGGAAACGACCACCACAATCGAGCCTCCTCAAATCCGTCAAGGACAACGCCATGCCATTCATCCACGTCCGCCTCTTCGAAGGCCGCAGCATCGATCAGAAACGCGCCTTCGTCGAGGCAGTCACCCAACAGGCGGTGACCACGTTGAAGTGTTCCCCTGAATCCGTCGACATCGTTTTCGACGACGTGAAGAAGTCCGACTGGGCCAGCGCGGGCCGGCTGGCGTCTGACCCACCGAAGACCTGACTCCCGATTCGAGTCCTCGGGAAAAAAGGCGTTGCTTGGGTGCCGCCGCAAGGCTCGTTTTCCCTCGTTTCATAGATTGACGTTTTCGATAATTCTCGGTGTCAGGTTTCGCTTTAACTTAGATCAATCCGCAGGCATGATCCTGCCGATCCGGGCTCGTGGGGCTCGTCGCGAGGCACAGGGGCATGGAGTTCGGTTTCTATCTTCCGGCGTATTGGAGCGATCCGTCCTACCCCGTGGACCGGATGTACTCCGATATGGTCGAGCAGGCGAGCTTGGCCGAGCAGCTGGGCTTCCAGACGCTGTGGATCCCCGAACACCACTTCATCAATTTGTTGGTTCATCCGAACCCGCTGCTGATGGGCGTGGGCG